>NZ_JBEXEQ010000012.1:0-261116 GCF_040703155.1 Streptomyces sp. NPDC005435 | reverse complement strand
ACACGGACGATCTGGCAGCCCGACGCCGTCAGCTCCGCGATCTGCTGCAGCGTCGACCCGATGTCCGACGTACGCGTCGTCGTCATGGACTGCACCGAGACGGGGGCGTCGCCGCCGACCGCGACGGTACCGACCTGGATCTGCCGGCTCTTGCGACGCTCGGCGATCTTGGTCGGGATGGACGGCATACCGAGAGAAATCGCAGTCATCTGCTGTGCAACCCCAAGTCGTGGATGAAGATCCGGCCCCATGAAACGCCGGGCTCCAGGCTCTGAGATTACGGTACGGCCCGCCCGACGGGCACATCCCACCCGGCGAAACCCACTCGATGGAAGACGGCCCGGGGCAGAGCGCTCCGGGCCGTCTTGGGGGTGCCGTACGGCTACGAGATCTTCACCGGGTTCACCACGTCCGCGATCAGCACGAGGAGGGTGAAGCAGACGAAGATGCCCGCCACGACGTAGGCGACCGGCATCAGCTTGGCCACGTCGAAGGGGCCCGGGTCGGGGCGGCGCAGCACCCGGGCGAGGTTGCGCCGCAGCGACTCCCACAGCGCGCCCGCGATGTGCCCGCCGTCGAGCGGGAGCAGCGGGAGCATGTTGAAGAGGAACAGCGAGAGGTTGAACCCGGCGAGCACGAACACGAACATGGCGACCTGCTGGGAGGCCGGGATGTTCAGCGTGGCGATCTCACCGGTGACGCGGGCGGCGCCGACGATGCCCATCGGGGAGTCCGGCTCGCGCGGGCCGTTGCCGAAGGCGGCGTTCCACAGGGCCGGGATCTTGCCGGGCAGCGCGACGAGGGAGTCCACCGCGTTGCCGACCTGGTCGCCCATCCAGACCACCGAGTCGCCGAAGCCTAGCTGGACGACGCCGGTGGCGGCGCTGAAGCCGAGGAAGCCCGCCTTGACGTACTCCCCCTGGACGTAGGTGCCGCTGGCGTCCTTCTTGGCGACCTGGTTGGTGGCGATGGTGGCGTGCAGGGTGAGCTGCCTGCCGTCGCGCTCGACCACGATCGGGACGCTCTTGCCCGCGCTGTCGCGGATGAGGTCGGAGAGCGTGTTCCAGTCCTTGGTCGGCCTGCCGTCGAAGGAGACGATCTTGTCGTGCGCCTTCAGGCCCGCGGCCTCGGCCGGGGAGGCCGGGTCGGACTTCTCGCAGGTGTCGCGGTGCTGGCTCTGCGCGATGACGCAGGGCGAGACCGAGGCGACCGTGTTCGTCTGCTGCTGGATGCCGAAGCCCATGAGCACGGTGAAGAACAGGCCGACCGCGAGAATCAGGTTCATGAAGGGGCCCGCGAACATGACGATGACGCGTTTCCACGGCTTGCGCGTGTAGAACATGCGCGTCTCGTCACCCGGCTGGAGCTCCTCGAAGGCCGCCGAGCGGGCGTCCTCGATCATGCCGCGCCACGGGGAGGTGGAGCGGGCGGAGACCCGGCCGGCGTCGTCCGGCGGGAACATGCCGATCATGCGGATGTAGCCGCCGAGCGGGACGGCCTTGATGCCGTACTCGGTGTCGCCCTTGTGCCGCGACCAGATGGTGGGGCCGAAGCCGACCATGTACTGCGGGACGCGGATACCGAAGAGCTTCGCCGTCGACAGGTGCCCCAGCTCGTGCCAGGCGATCGAGACGAGCAGACCGACCGCGAAGACCGCTATGCCGAGGATGAACATCAAGGTCGTCATGCACGCGCCTCCGCGGTCGCCGTCGTGGCTGTCAGTTCGCGGGCCCGGGCGCGGGCCCAGGTCTCCGCTTCGAGGACGTCCGACACCGTGAGTGAAGTTCCCGATACCGGGGTGCCGTGTTCCTCGACGACCCGGGTGACGGTCTCCATGATCCCGTTGAAGGGCAGCGCGCCGTTCAGGAAGGCGGCGACGCACTCCTCGTTGGCGGCATTGAACACCGCCGGGGCGGTCCCCGCGAGCCGTCCCACGTGCCGGGCGAGGTTCACCGAGGGGAAGGCGTCGTTGTCCAGCGGGAAGAACTCCCACGTGGACGCCTTGCTCCAGTCGAAGGCCGGGGCGGCGCCGGGGACGCGTTCGGGCCAGCCCAGGCCGATGGCGATGGGGCCGCCCATGTCGGGGGGCGTCGCCTGGGCGATCGTGGAGCCGTCGGTGAACTCGATCATCGAGTGGACATACGACTGGGGATGCACGACCACCTCAATGTGGTCGAAGGAAATGTCGTAGAGGAGGTGCGCCTCGATCACCTCCAGGCCCTTGTTGACGAGGGTCGCGGAGTTGACGGTGATGACCGGGCCCATGGCCCAGGTGGGGTGCGCGAGGGCGTCCTTGACGGTGACGTCCGCCAGCTCCTCCTTCGTACGGCCGCGGAAGGGGCCGCCGGAGGCGGTGACGACCAGCTTGCGGACGTCGGCGCGGGTGCCGGAGGCGAGGGCCTGGAAGAGGGCGGCGTGCTCGGAGTCCACCGGGATGATCTGCCCCGGCTTGGCCAGCGCCTTGACCAGCGGGCCGCCGACGATCAGCGACTCCTTGTTGGCGAGCGCGAGGGTGCGGCCCGCCTCCAGGGCGGCGAGGGTCGGCGCGAGACCGATCGAGCCGGTGATGCCGTTCAGCACGGTGTGGCAGTCGGACGCGGCGACCTGCGCGGCCGCGTCGGGCCCGGCCAGGATCTCCGGCAGCGGCTCGGTGCCGTAGTGCGCGGCCAGCGCCTCGCGCAGCTCCGGTACGGCGTCCTCGCGCGCCACCGCCACGGTCCGCACCCGCAGCCGGTACGCCTGCTCGGCCAGCAGCGCCGGCCGGCCGCCGTTGGCGGACAGGGCGGTCACCCGGAAACGGTCGGGATTGCGCAGCACGAGGTCGATGGCCTGCGTGCCGATCGACCCGGTGGACCCGAGAATCACCACATCCTTCGGCCCGCCACCGGCGAGCGGGTCGTACACCAGATGCGGATCGGCGAGGGGCGCGGGGCTGACAAGACTGTCGGTCATCCACCTATTGTGTCCGCCCGCGAGGACGGGATGGACAGCGCGTCCCGGTTCCGGGTGGGTGATGTCATTCGCCGGACTACTATGGATATACGAGCAAGTCCGCCAGATATACGGAGGGTGCAGCCATGGCCAAGACCCTGATCGACATCGACGAGCAGTTGCTGGCGGACGCGGCCATAGCGTTCGGCACGAAGACCAAGAAGGACACCGTGACGGCCGCCCTGAAGGAGGGCGTCGAGCGCAAGAAGCGGGCGCTGGCGCTGGCCTGGCTGGCCGCCCGCGCCGAGGAAGGCGATTTCGACATCCTCCTGGACAAGGCGAACTACCGTCGATGACAGCTGCCGAATTCCTCATCGACACCAGCGCCCTGGTACGGATCATCAAGCAGCCGGCCCTCTCACGCTGGGTGAAGCCGCTGGAAGAGGGACTCATCACCCGCTGCCCGGTCACCGAGATCGAGTTCCTCTACAGCGCCAAGAACGCCGATCATCGTGAACAGATGGTCAAACGCCTGGACTCCCTGTTCTGCTGGACTCCGCTCGACGACCGGGCTCTGACCCGAGCGTGGAGCGTGCAGCAGGAGCTGACCGACAACGGAAAACACCGCTCGGCGGGCACGGTCGACCTTCTGGTCGCCGCGACCGCCGAGCTTCAGGGGCTCACCGTGCTCCATTACGACAACGACTTCGAGGCCATCGCGTCAGTCACGGGGCAGAGAACCCATTGGCTGATGCCACCCGGCACTCTCTAGCGATTCACCCGCCGAAGGGACGACGGGCACTCGGCTGCGTGCTTTCACCGGGCGTCGCGTCCGCGATCCACGGGCCCTCCGTCGACGGGTCGAGGATGCCGTCCTCCAGCCAGTCGTAGGAGCCGTTGAGGACGTTTTTGACGACCTTGCGGTCGAGGTCGTCGGTGTTGGACCACAGGCGGGTGAAGAGGTCGTCGACGCGGAGGCGGGACTGGTGGCAGAAGGCGTCGGCGAGCTGGTAGGCCTCGCGGCCGTGGTCGCCCTCGCGGCGCAGGCGTTCGGCGCGGACGCAGGCGGCGCTCATGGCGAAGAGTTCGGCGCCGATGTCGACGATGCGGCCGAGGAAGCCCTGCTTGGTCTCCATGCGGCCCTGCCAGCGGGACATGCCGTAGAAGGTGGCGCGGGCGAGCTTGCGGGCGTGCCGCTCCACGAAGCGCAGGTGGCCCGAGAGGTCGATGCCGTGCTTGAACTCACCGTACGAGGACGGGAGTTGACCCGGCCCCGCGACCAGCTTCGGGAGCCACTTGGCGTAGAAGACGCCCGCGTCGGCGGCGGCCTTCGCCTTGTCCTGGAGGGTGGTGTCGGGGTCGATGAGGTCACCGGCGACCGAGAGGTGGGCGTCGACGGCCTCGCGTGCGATCAGCAGGTGCATGATCTCGGTCGAGCCCTCGAAGATGCGGTTGATGCGCAGGTCCCGCAGCATCTGCTCGGCCGGTACGCCCCGCTCGCCGCGCGCCGCGAGGGACTCGGCGGTCTCGTAGCCCCGGCCGCCGCGGATCTGGACCAGTTCGTCGGCCATCAGCCAGGACATCTCGGAGCCGTAGAGCTTGGCGAGCGCGGCCTCGATGCGGATGTCGTTGCGGTCCTCGTCGGCCATCTGGGAGGCGAGGTCGACGACGGCCTCCAGCGCGAACGTGGTCGCCGCGACGAAGCTGATCTTGGACCCGACGGCCTCGTGCAGCGCGACCGGCTTGCCCCACTGCTCGCGCTCGGCCGCCCACTGCCGGGCGATCTTCAGACACCACTTGCCGGCACCGGCACACATCGCGGGCAGCGAGAGCCGCCCGGTGTTCAACGTGGTCAGCGCGATCTTCAGACCGGCACCCTCGGGCCCGATGCGGTTCGCGGCGGGCACGCGCACCCGGTGGAGGCGGGTCACGCCGTTCTCGATGCCGCGCAGCCCCATGAAGGCGTTGCGGTGCTCGACGGTGACGCCCTCGGCCGTGCCCTCCACCACGAACGCGGTGATGCCGCCGGGGTGCCCCTCGGACTTCGGCACCCGCGCCATGACGACCAGCAGGTCCGCGACGACGCCGTTGGTGGTCCACAGCTTCACGCCGTCGAGGATGTAGTCGTCCCCGTCCGGCACGGCGGTGGTCGCCAGGCGCGCCGGGTCCGAGCCCACGTCCGGCTCGGTGAGCAGGAACGCCGAGATGTCGGTGCTGGCACAGCGCGGCAGGAACGCGTCCTTCTGCTCCTGGGTGCCGAAGATCTTCAGCGGCTGGGGCACACCGATCGACTGGTGCGCGGAGAGCAGCGCGCCGACCGCCGGGCTGACCGAGCCGGCCAGCGCGAGCGCCTTGTTGTAGTACAGCTGGGACAGGCCCAGGCCGCCGTACTTGGGGTCGATCTTCATGCCGAGCGCGCCGAGCCGCTTGAGCCCGGCCACGACCTCGTCGGGGATACGGGCCTCGCGCTCGATGCGGGCCGCGTCGATCTCGCTCTCGCAGAAGGCGCGCAGCTCCGCGAGGAACGCCTCGCCGCGCCGCACGCTCTCGGGGTCGGGGAGCGGGTGGGGGTGGATGAGGTCGAGCCGGAAGCGCCCGAGGAAGAGTTCCTTGGCGAAGCTCGGTTTGCGCCAGCCCTGCTCCCGGGCGGCCTCCGCCACCTGGCGGGCCTCGCGCTCGGAGACGGTGGTGCGTTGAGTGGTGGGAGCGGACATGAGGCTCACCTCACCGCGAAGAGGGACGGTTGCGGTCCGTTCGGTACCGACCGTTGCTGCCTGATCTTGTTCACCCGAAAAGGGGTGCTACTGGATCGTTGGTACCGGAAACGCGGCGCCCCCACCACCCCTCACGCGTCCGGTGCGGCGAACGGGTGAAGTGTGGCGGGGGCGGGGTGAGGCGCGGGCGTCCTCGGGGGATCGGGCCGCGCGGCGGGCGTCAGGCCGTCTCGGCGACCGGGACCGCGGCGGCCTCGTCCCCGGCGCGCGGCGCGGGCACGGAGGCGGGGGCAGAGGCAGAGACGGAGGCGGAGGCGGTGGCGGTGGCGGCCGGCTTCGCACGGCGCCCGGTGTAGGCGTACGCCACGCCCACCAGCAGTCCGCCGCCGACCAGGTTGCCGAGGCCCACGAAGAGCAGGTTGTGGGCGAAGGCGCCCATGGTCACGCCGGGGACGTGCTCGAACAGGCCGAGCGAGAAGGTCGTCATGTTGGCGACGACGTGCTCGAAGCCGGAGGCGACGAAGGCCAGGATGCCCGCGAAGATGAGCAGGATCTTGGTGGCGTCGGAGCGGGTGCGCATGCCCATCCACACGGTCAGGCAGACCAGGAAGTTGCAGAGCACGCCGCGGAAGAACATCGCCTCGCCGCTCTCGGCCATCTTGGCGGTGAGCATGCCGGTCAGGCCGGCCAGACCCGGGGCGGGAGCGCCGGGGGCGGGCGCGACACCGAGCACGCCGGAGCAGTGGACCAGCCAGGCGAAGCCGACCGAGCCGACCAGGTTGCCCACGAGGGAGCCGACGATCACGGCGAGCGCGACCAGGGGCGAGAAGGCACGGCGGACCGCGCCCTGGACCATCGTCATCATGTTGCTGGTGGCCAGCTCGCCGCCGGCGAAGATCACCAGCGTCAGCGCGACACCGAAGACCAGGCCCTGGATCAGCTTCACCCAGGGAGAGTGCGCGAGGGTGAGCGGAGCGGACACCATGATCATCAGGACGACGCCCACGCCGATGAAGGCACCCGCGAGCGCGGAGAGCACCAGGTAGCGCCCGGGAGAGTGGAGCAGCTTCGCCTTGCCGCGCGCTGCCGCGATCTGGTCGTCCAGAGCTTCTTCAAGTGGTATCGGCACGGTGGCCCTCTCAGTGCTGCTCACTCATGGTCGGATTGTCCGACTCTCACGCGTGGAGCAGTGTGCGCCCACCGATCAGGAAATGTCAAAAGTCGAATTAATGACGTGATAGGCATTGCTTATCCCGACTTAATCGGTCAAACCTATCGCGTCATCGGCCGCGCCTATCACTGCCCAGTCGCACATCGGCGATGCGCATCACCGCCTGGGCTCGTCATCTCCCGCCCGGTCCGTCACCTCCCGCCCGGCCCGTCACCTCCCGCCCGGCCCGGCGAGCAGCCCGTCCAGCTCCGCGAAGGACAGCGCGTCGGCGGGCGCGGTGACGGTGCCGGTTCCGAACAGCTCCCGCGCCGCGCGGCGGGCGGCGTCGTACGCGGCCAGCGCCACGCCCGGCCCCAGGCTCACGCGGGCCACACCGAGGCCGCCCAGCTCGGCGACGGACGGCGCGCCGGGGCCCGCCATGACGTTGAGCGGCAGCGCGATGTCCTCGGCCAGCGCCTTGAGGGTGGCCGGGTCGGTGACGCCCGGGACGAAGACGCCGTCGGCGCCCGCGTCGGCGTACAGCCGGGCCCGGGTCAGGGTCTCCGCCAGGCGGGTCTCCGGGTCGCCGAGCCCCAACAGGTACGTGTCCACACGGGCGTTGAGGAACAGGTCCGCGCCCGCCCGCTCGGCGGCACGACGGGCCGCGGTGAGCCGGGCGGCCAGCTCGGCCGGGGGCCGGGTGCCGTCCTCGATGTTGACGCCGACGGCGCCCGCCTCGATCACCCCGGCGACGGTCTCCGCGACGGCGGCGGCGTCCGCGCCGTACCCGTCCTCGATGTCGGCGGTGACCGGCACCGTCACGGCGGCGGCGATGCGGGCGATCACCTCCAGGGCCCGTGCCCGGGTGAGGGAGCCGCCGTCGGGCGAGCCGAGCGCCCAGGAGACCCCGGCGCTGGTGGTGGCGATCGCGGGGGCGCCCGCCGCCTCGACGACACGGGCGCTCGCCGCGTCCCACGCGTTGGCGAGCGCGAGCGGGGCGGAGGGGGTGTGCAGGGAACGGAAGAGGCGGGCGTTGTCCGCGTGCGTGTGCGTCATGACGGCAGTCAAGCACCGTACGCGGTCTGTCTTCTGGCAGGAATCCGACATGAACCGCGCCTGGAAGCAAGCCGGTTGATGTGCGGGAAACGCCAACGGCCGGAGCCCCCGCACAGTGTGGGCTCCGGCCGTCGTGGCGACCTGGGGTGTCAGGTCAGAGAGCGAGTCCGGTGAGGACGAGGACGCGCTCGTAGGTGTAGTCGTCCATCGCGGAGCGGACGCCCTCGCGGCCCACGCCGGACTGCTTGGCGCCGCCGTACGGCATCTGGTCGGCGCGGTAGGACGGGACGTCGCCGATCACGACGCCGCCGACCTCAAGGGCGCGGTGGGCGCGGAAGGCGGCCTGGATGTCGTGGGTGAACACGCCTGCCTGGAGGCCGTACTTGGACTCGTTGACGGTCGCGAACGCCTCGGCCTCGCCGTTCACCTTCTGCACGGTGAGGACCGGTCCGAAGACCTCCTCGGTGGCGAGGGTGACACCGGCGGGGACGTCGGTGAGCACGGTCGGGGCGTAGGTGGCGCCCTCGCGCTTGCCGCCCGCGAGCAGGGTGGCGCCGGCCTCGACGGCCTCGTTCACCCAGGACTCGACGCGCTTGGCGGCGTCCTCGCTGACCAGCGGGCCGACCTCGGTGCGCTCGTCGGCCGGGTCGCCGGTGACCTGGGCCTCGACGGCGGCGACGACGCGCTCCAGGAGACGGTCGTAGACGGCGGCGTCGGCGATCACGCGCTGCACCGAGATGCAGGACTGGCCGCCCTGGTAGTTGGAGAAGGTCGCGATGCGGGAGGCGGCCCAGTCCAGGTCGGCGTCGCTCGCCCAGTCGCCGAGGACGACGGCCGCGCCGTTGCCGCCCAGCTCCAGGGTGCAGTGCTTGCGCGGCACCGAGTCCATGATCGCGTAGCCGACCTTCTCGGACCCGGTGAAGGAGATCACCGGCAGGCGCTCGTCCTGGACCAGGGCGGGCATCTTGTCGTTGGCGACCGGCAGGATGCTCCACGAACCGGCGGGCAGGTCCGTCCCGGCGAGCAGCTCGCCGAGGATCAGGCCGGACAGCGGGGTGGCCGGGGCGGGCTTGAGGATGATCGGGACACCGGCGGCGAGGGCCGGGGCGACCTTGTGCGCGCACAGGTTCAGCGGGAAGTTGAACGGCGCGATGCCGAGGACGACGCCCTTGGGGAAGCGGCGGATCAGCGCCATGCGGCCCTGGCCGCCCGCGTCGGTGTCGAGCCGCTGGGCCTCGCCGCCGTTGAACCGGCGGGCCTCCTCGGCCGCGAGCCGGAACACGGAGACGGCACGGCCGACCTCGCCCCGGGCCCACTTGATCGGCTTGCCGTTCTCGCCGGAGATCAGCTGGGCGATCTCCTCGGCGCGCTCGGTCAGCCCCTGCGCGACGTGGTCCAGGGCGGCGGCGCGCACGTGCGCGGGCACGGCGGCGAAGTCGTCGCGGACGGCGTACGCGGCGGCCACGGCCTCCTCGACCTGAGCGTCGGTCGGCACACTGGCCCGGCCGACCAGGCGCCCGTCCCACGGGTTGGTGACGTCGAAGCTGTCCTCGCCGGTGACCTGGCGGCCGGCGAGCCAGAAGGCGTGGGTGGAAGTCATGTGACGGTTCCCGGCCCTTCCGCGTTGTCGGAGTTGTTCTTGGGTGCGTGGTCCACGGTAGGGCGGGCGCGGGTGGGCGTCGCTTGTCCGAGTCGTACGGATGCGGGGCGGTGATGCTCCGGTTTGGCGTGAAGCGGCAGGTGGTGCCCCTTCGCGTGGCCTACGGCTGTTCCGTGCCCGTCGCCTTCAGGGCGAGCCACAGCTCCATGCGCACGTCCGGGTCGTCCAGGGAGCGGCCGAGGATCTCCTCGACGCGGCGCATCCGGTAGCGCAGGGTGTGCCGGTGGACGCCGAGGTCGGCGGCGGCCGCGTCCCACTGGCCGTGCCGCGACAGCCAGGCGCGCAGCGAGGCGACGAGGTCGCCGCGTCCGGTGGCGTCGTGCTCGCGCAGCGCGCGCAGCAGACCGTCGGCGAAGGCGCGTACGGCGTCGTCGGCGAGCAGCGGCAGCACCGAGCCGGCCGCGAGGTGCTCGTGCTCCACGAGGACCCGGCCGCGGCGCCGGGCGACCGACAGCGCCTGTTCGGCCTGCCGGTGGGCGGTGGCGGCGGCGCTCGGTCCCGCGGGCGCCGACAGGCCCACGACCAGCGCGTTCTCGTCGCCACCCGGCTCCGGTGCCGTACGCGCGCTCTCCAGGGCGCCCGCGAAGGCGACACAGGCGGCGACCGCCGCGCCCCCGTCGGCGGCCAGCACCACCAGGCGCTCCCCGTCGGGCACGGCGAGGACGGCCTCGCCGGAGCGGGCGGCGGCCGACTCGACGGCCTCCGCGAGCGCGTCGAGCGGATCGCCGCCGGCGCCAGCGCCCGGCCCGGCACCCGCCCCTGCGCCCGCCCCGGTGCTCGCCTCGGCGACGAGCACCCGGAACGGCGCGTCGAGGAGCCCGTCGTACAGGTCCCCGGCGACCGCGCGGGCGTGGTCCGGTTCCCCGGCGAGCAGCATCCGCAGGACGGCGGCGCCGACGCGCTGTTCGGCGGCGTGCAGGGAGCGGGAGCGCTCGGTGGTGAGGGTGAGCAGGGCGATGGCGGAGTGGACGGCGTAGCGCTCGGCGGTGCCGGGGGCGGCGGCGGTGCCGACGGCGAGCGCGGCGCGCGGGCGGCGCCCGGTGCCCAGGGAGTGCAGTTCGACGCGGTCCTCGTTGTCGGGGCCGCCGACGACGGAGGAGGCGGGGGCGGGGCGTTCCCGCAGCCGCTCCACCTCGGCGGTGAGCCGGGCGGCCCTGCGGTGCGCCCACTCGGGCGCGGCGGCGACGACGGCGCCCGAGGCGTCGTACAGCGCGGCCCACCCGTCGAGCTGCGCGGCGAGCGCGCCGAGCAGGCCCTCGGGGCCGGTGGTCAGGGCCTGCCGGGTCAGCTCGCGCTGGGCGGCGAAACCGGCGGTGACGGCGCGGTACTGCTCGGCGGCGATCGCGGCGGAGACGGCCTTGCTGATCGCGAGGAACGGGGTGCGGCGGGGCACCTCCAGGAGCGGCAGCCCCTCCTCGCGGGCGGCGTCGAGCAGGGCTTCGGGGATCTCGTCGTAGTTGACCCCGACGGCGAACCCGATGCCCACGACCCCCGCTCCGGCCAGCCGCCTCACGTACCGGCGCATCGCCTCGGGGTCCTCCGCGTCCAGCTTGAGCGCGGTGACGAGGAGCAGCTCCCCGCCCTCCATGTACGGCACGGGGTCGGCCAGCTCGCTGACGTGCGCCCAGCGGACGGGCACGTCGAGCCGGTCCTCGCCCGCGCGGACGGTGAGCTTGAGCGCGGAGTGCTGGACGAGCGAGGCGAGGGTCGGGGGCATGGGGCCTTCAGGTCGGAGCGGTCCGGCAGGACGAACGGGTCGGGCGGTCCGGCGGGCCGGAGCGTTACGGCTCGTCGCCGCCGGAGATCAATTGGCCGCCGCGTACGAACGGCCCACCTCGATTCTGCCTCACCGTACGATCCCGAACGCCCCTTCCCGCCTCACCCCCGCAGATCCACCAGCAACGGCGGAGCATGCTCCCCCCGCACGGTCGTCAACGACAACACCGCATGCCCGGGCGGCACCCCATGCGCCAACTCGGACGCGGACCACCGCTCCCGCTCGACCTGGCGAACGGTGACCGCGCGGGCGGTGGGCGCCTTGCCGGTGATGACGCGGCGCAGCATGTGCACGGCCTTGCCCGCCGGGGTCTCGGCGATGATCTGCCGGTCGGTGACGTCGCGGGTCTCGATCCATTCCTTGCCCCACACCTCGGCGAAGTCCTGCCCGTCCCAGGGGGTGAGGCCGGACAGCGCCATGCGGCAGCCGGTGGCGCCGAGCAGCGGGCCGCGCAGCGGCCGGGGCGCGTCGTCGAGCGTGCGCAGGGTCAGCACGGCACCCGCGTTGGCGGAGCGCAGCCGCTGGATGCCGCGCACGGCCTCCGGGGTGACGGCGCCGCCCGCGTCGTCCAGGAGCAGGCAGGCGAAGAGCGAGCGGTCCTCGCGTGCCGTCACGCTCGCCGTGAACTGGGCGAGGACCAGCCGGGCCAGGATGCGGGAGGCGTCGGCGTGGCCGCGCTGGGGGAGGTCCACGCGGACGCGGACGGGGTGGTCGAGGGCCTTGAGCGAGAACGGCCGGGACTGCCCGGAGGTGTCGAAGAAGGAGGCGAAGGCGGGCCGGTCCAGCAGTGCGATCCGGTCCGCGAGTACCGCGCCCACATCGCCGGGGTGCGCCAACTGCCGCTCTCTGGCGTCGAGTTCACGCAGCAGCGAGGCGTGCCCGGTCTCGGTGAGCGCCTTGCGGAGCGCGGCGAGCGGGCCGGGGGCGCCGTCGAGCAGCCCGCGCAGCTCGGGAACGGAGGGGAAGCGGCCGTGGACCGCGCGGAAGGGGCCGAGGAGCTGGGCGAGGACGGTGGTGGAGCGGCGGCTGTCGCTGCCGGGGTGCGGGTCGGCCAGGTCGCCGGCCAGGGCCTCGGCGAGTATCGCGGCGGCCTCGTCGGGGTCGGTGGTGCCGCCGTAGAGGTCGAGGTCGTAGGCGGAGTCGGGGTGGCCGATCCGGATGACGACGTCGTACGCCTCGGTGGGGCCGAGGCCCGCGCCCGCCGCGCCGACGACGACCACGGCGGCCCGTCCGGCCAGCGCGTGCAGGCACATCGACTCCGCGAGCGGCCGGATCAGGCTGCCGGTCTTGCCGGAACCGGCCGGGCCGACCGCGAGCAGCGAGGTGCCGAGCAGTCCGGGATCGAGGGCGAGCCCGGCGCCCCGGTAGCGGTAGGGGTTGCGCGGGTCGTCGGCGGCGGTGCCGACCCGGACCTGTCCGGTGAGCAGGTCGTGGCGGGCCTGCCGGACGGGCAGGTCCCGGTCGCCGGAGGGGTGCGGGCAGGCGGCGGCGCCGTCCTTCACCACCGCGCCGGTGAAGGCGGCGAGGGTGTGCGGGCCGGAGAGCACGCCCTGCCAGGCGCGGCCGATCCGCGCCTGGTCCACGTCGCGCATGTGTCCCGCCCGCGCGTCGGCGGCGAGCCGGTCGGCGGCCTCGTGCGCCCCCGCGGCCCGCAGTTCGGGCCAGCTCGCGGGGTCCTGCCCCGGAGCGGGCGGCGGCTGCTCGGGCGGGGCGGCGGGCTTCCAGGCCGGGGGTCCGTAGCGCCGCCAGACCTCGGCCCAGCGGCCGAGGCGGAAGACGACGAGCAGCAGGGCGCCGCCGATCAGCGCGTAGTACGTGTACCAGAGGACGGCGGTGCCGACCTTGCTCTGGGTCTCCAGCCAGGCGTCGGGCGCGAGCAGTTCCAGGGGCAGCGTCCACCAGCCGCCGAGGTAGCCGTTCCACAGCAGGGACCACACCAGCCAACCGATGAGGAACGAGATCAGCGCACCGCTCAGCAGCTGGCGCCCGGGGATCGCCTCGGGCTCCTCGTCGGGCCGGGTGCGGTGCCCGAGGCGCCAGACGCCGGGCGGGGCGGTGGGGCGGGGGGCGCGCAGCCAGGCGAGGAAGGCGTTGCCGTCGGGCCCGGGCGGGGTGCCGGGCGGCGCGGACGGCATGGGGGGCACGGTCTGCCCCTGGGGCGGTACCGCCGGGCGGGGTGCCGGCCCCGCCCCCGTGCCGCGTGTGTCCCGCGTGCCGTCGCTCTCCATCGCCGTTGCCCCCTGAGCAGCCGCTCCGTCCACCGTCAGCGAGTCAATCTAACGCCCCGGAAAGGGGAGTTCACCGGTTACGCGGCCGGTGTCCGAAGGCCGGCCGTCCGGGGCTCCCACCCACTGCTATGTCCACGGCGGACAACCGTCATGCCGGACAACGCCCACATGGAGCATGACCGCCCCCCGGCAACGGTCCTAACCTGCGAGAAAAGAAGACAAGCGTCCGTAATCACCCCCAGGAGCCCCGCATGACCGCACTTCCGCAGGAGCGCCGCGTCGTCACCGCCATTCCCGGCCCGAAGTCGCAGGAGCTTCAGGCCCGCCGCACCGCGGTCGTCGCCCAGGGCGTGGGCTCCACGCTGCCCGTCTTCGTGACGCGCGCCGGCGGCGGCGTCATCGAGGACGTGGACGGCAACAGCCTGATCGACTTCGGTTCCGGCATCGCCGTGACCTCGGTGGGCGCCTCCGCCGAGGCCGTCGTACGCCGCGCGAGCGCGCAGCTGGCCGACTTCACCCACACCTGTTTCATGGTCACCCCGTACGAGGGCTACGTCGCCGTCGCCGAGGCGCTGGCCGAGCTCACCCCGGGTGACCACGCCAAGAAGTCCGCGCTGTTCAACTCCGGCGCCGAGGCCGTCGAGAACGCCGTGAAGATCGCCCGCGCGCACACCAAGCGCCAGGCGGTCGTCGTGTTCGACCACGGCTACCACGGCCGTACGAACCTCACGATGGCGCTGACGGCGAAGAACATGCCGTACAAGAACGGCTTCGGCCCGTTCGCGCCCGAGGTGTACCGCGTCCCGGTCGCCTACGCCTACCGCTGGCCGACCGGCCCGGAGAACGCGGGCCCCGAGGCCGCCAAGCAGGCCATCGACCAGATCACCAAGCAGGTCGGCGCCGACAACGTGGCCGCGATCATCATCGAGCCGGTGCTCGGCGAGGGCGGCTTCATCGAGCCGGCCAAGGGCTTCCTGCCGGAGATCGTGAAGTTCGCGAACGACAACGGCATCGTGTTCGTGGCCGACGAGATCCAGTCCGGCTTCTGCCGCACCGGCCAGTGGTTCGCGTGCGAGGACGAGGGCATCGTCCCGGACCTGATCACCACCGCCAAGGGCATCGCGGGCGGTCTGCCGCTCGCCGCCGTGACGGGCCGCGCCGAGATCATGGACGCCGCGCACGCGGGCGGCCTCGGCGGCACCTACGGCGGCAACCCGGTGGCCTGCGCCGCCGCGCTCGGCGCCATCGAGACGATGAAGGAGCAGGACCTCAACGGCAAGGCCAAGCACATCGAGGAGGTCATGAAGGGCCGCCTCGCGGCGATGGCCGAGAAGTTCGACATCATCGGCGACATCCGCGGCCGCGGCGCCATGATCGCCATCGAGCTGGTCAAGGACCGCGCCTCGAAGGAGCCGAACGCCGAGGCCGCCGCCGCGCTGGCCAAGGCCTGCCACCAGGAGGGCCTGCTGGTCCTGACCTGCGGCACCTACGGCAACGTGCTCCGCTTCCTGCCCCCGCTGGTCATCGGCGAGGACCTGCTGAACGAGGGTCTGGACATCATCGAGCAGGCCTTCACCCGCATCTGAGCCGGGCCGGGTACGACCACGGACCTGGCCGGGTACGGCGCCCCCGGGTGCCGTACCCGCAGGCCGTGTGAAGAACGTGTGCGAGGTGGATGGCGGGACCGGATTCCGGCTGCCCAAGCGCCGGGGACTGCCGTAGGTTCTCGTACAGAAGAGAGATACACCTCGCCCCCAGGGGACTGCGGGCGGGTTCAGGCCGGGGCCTCCCCAGCTTCGACCTGGTCGTGCCCTCGCGCACACAGCCGGGGCCCGACGGCTCCGGGATCTCCTCACCGATCGGACGGCCGCCGCCCCAAACCCCCCGGGGCGCGCGGCGTTTCCGGTCCGGTCGGCCGCCTCGGAACCACCCCCCCCTGTTCCGGGGCGGCCGACCTCCTCCTCGGACCGACGCGTACGAACCTGCGAAGCTGGGCCGGTGTCCCTCCCCCGCCGCACTCCGTACGCCGTCCTGCTGACCCTGCCGAGCCTGCTGTTCGCCCTGCTCACCTGGCAGGTGCTCGTCCACGGCCCGCTGCTGCGGCAGGACGCCCGGCTCAGCCGGGACCTGGTCCACCCGGACCGCTTCTCGGAACTGCTCTCGGACCTCGGCAACGTCCAGGTGGCCGTACCGGTGCTGCTCCTCGCCGCCGGCTACGCGGCGCTGCGCGGACGCTCCTCCGGTACGCACCGCTGGTGGCTGCCCCCGCTCGCGGCGGCCCTGCCGCTGGCCCTGCTCCCCGCGCTGGTGGTCCCGCTGAAGCTGTGGACCGCGCGGCCGGGAACCCCCGTGGTGCCCCCGGCCACCGGCTACTTCCCCTCCGGCCACACGGCGACGGCGTTTGTCGCGTACGGCTCGGCGGTCCTGCTCCTCCTTCCCTGGTGCCGCACGCCCGCCGCCCGCCGCACCGTCCCGGCCGTCGGCGCCGCCCTGGTGCTGGCGGTGTCGTACGGCCTGGTCCGGCGCGGCTTCCACTGGCCGCTGGACGTGCTGGCCTCCTGGTGCCTGGGCACGGTGCTGCTGACCGCGCTCGCGCCGCTGCTCAGCCGAAGTAGCCGTCGAAGGTCCGCTGGAACTCCCAGTTCGCGAAGCGGTCCCAGTTCACCGACCACGTCATCAGACCGCGCAGCGCGGGCCAGGTCCCGTGGGTCGCGTACGAGCCGCAGTTCGTCCGCTTCGTGAGGCAGTCGAGGGTCTTGGTGACCTCGGCGGGGGCGACATAGCCGTTGCCCGCGTTGACCGAGGCGGGCATGCCGATGGCGACCTGGTCGGGGCGCAGCGGCGGGAAGACGTTGTTCGCGTTGCCCGCGACCGGGAAGCCGGTGAGCAGCATGTCGGTCATGGCGATGTGGAAGTCGGCGCCGCCCATGGAGTGGTACTGGTTGTCCAGGCCCATGATCGGGCCCGAGTTGTAGTCCTGGACGTGCAGCAGGGTGAGGTCGTCGCGCAGGGCGTGGATGACGGGGAGGTAGGCGCCGCAGCGCGGGTCCTGGCCGCCCCACTGGCCGCTGCCGTAGAACTGGTAGCCGTTCTGCACGAAGAAGGTCTCGGGCGCCATGGTGAGCACGAACTTCGAGCCGTACTTGGCCTTGAGGGTCTTCAGCGCGGAGATCAGGTTGACGATCACCGGGGTGGTCGGGTTCTTGAAATCGGTGTCGCCGGTGTTCAGGGACAGCGAGTGGCCCTCGAAGTCGATGTCGAGTCCGTCGAGTCCGTACTGGTCGATGATCTTCGAGACGGAGGAGACGAAGGCGTCGCGGGCGGCCGTGGTGGTCAGCTGGACCTGGCCGTTCTGGCCGCCGATGGAGATCAGCACCTTCTTGCCCGCGGCCTGCTTGGCCTTGATCGCGGCCTTGAAGTCGGCGTCGCTCTCCACGTTCGGGCACTCGGAGACCGGGCAGCGGTTGAACCGGATGTCCCCGGAGGTGACCGAGGTCGGCTCGCCGAAGGCGAGGTCGATGACGTCCCAGCTGTCGGGCACGTCGGCCATGCGGGTGTAGCCGGCGCCGTTGGCGAAGCTGGCGTGCAGATAGCCGACGAGCGCATGGGCGGGCAGGTCGGCCGAACCGCCGCCTCCGCCACCGCCGTTGGCCTTGGTCGTGGCGGTCACGACGGCCGACTTGGCGGACTCGCCCGCGTCGTTGGTCGCGGTGACCTGGAAGCTGTACGCGGTCGAGGGCGAAAGGCCGCTCACGGTGGCCGAAGTGCCGCTCACCGTCTGGACCTTGGTGCCGTCGCGGTAGACCGCGTAGCCGGTCGCGCCGGAGACCGCCGGCCAGGACAGGGCGACGGAGGTGGCGGTGACCGTGCCGGTGGTCAGGCCGGTCGGGGCGGCGGGCGGCTGGGTGGTGGAGCCGCCGCCGGGGCCGACGAGGGAGATGTCGTCGGCGTTGTAGGCGCCGGTGCCGTACCAACCGTGGGTGTAGAGCGTGACCTTGGTGGTGTTCGGCCCGGTGGTGAACGTGGTGGTGAGCTTCTGCCAGTCGGGCGCGGACTGGGTCCAGGTGGACACGTCGGTGGTGCCGGTGCCGTCGGCGCCGAGGTAGACGTAGGAGCCGCGCACCCAACCGGAGAGCGTGTACTGGGAGTTGGGGCGCACGGTCACGTTCTGCGCGCACTGGGCGTTGTCGCTGCCCTCGGGAGTCGCCTGGAGGGCGGAACCTCCGCTGTGCACGGGCGAGTTGACGGTGGTGCCGGCGGTGCAGGTCCAGCCGGTCAGGCCGGACTCGAAACCGCCGTTGACCACGGCGTCCGCGTCGGCCGCCTGCGCGGCCGACGAGAGCGCGGTGATGCCGGGCACGGCCAGGGCCGTTGCCGCGAGGAGGGCGACCAGAGGTCTGGAGCGATCCACAAATGCCTCCAGGCATGGGGGAGTTGGAGGTCAGGAAGCGCACCCAACCTGGTCCAGACCAATCCTTCTGTCAAGTCGCCCGGACGTTACCCCTCCCCCTCCGTGGCGAGTCCGGCGGCGGCTTCGTGCATCGCCAGCTCCAGCAGCGCCGGGTCGGTGAGCGTGCCGGTGCCGTCCGGCGGCACCAGCCAGCGCACCCCGTGCGTCGGCCGCCCCGGATGCGGCACCACGATCCAGGTGCCGGACCCCGCCGTGCGGATACCGGTGCCGAGCCAGCGGGCCGCGGTGCCCGGCGGCACGAAGAAGCCCACCCGGTTGTCCCCGAAGTCGGCCAGCACCGGGCCGGGTTGATCGAGGACCCGGGTGAGCACGTCGAGCGTCGGATAGCCGAGGTCGCCGGGCAGGATCAGTACGTCCCACGCCTTGCCCGCCGGGAGCAGGGCGACCCCGAGGGCACTGCGCTCCCACTCCCAGCGGCACGCGTCCGGGTCCGGTGCGACGGATGCCAGCCACTCGACCGCCGTCTTCGCCCCTGTCATGAGCAGACCTCCCTCTTTCGCGCGGACGCCGTCGCGCCCGGGAGGGAGAGGAGGGTGGACCGGGGAGCATTACGCGGCTTTCCGGCCCCCTGAATGTGACCTGCGTCACACCGAAGGGATTCCGTCGGCATCGGCCCTGCGAGACGGGCGTCCAACCGGAGTTCATCCCGCCCGGGACACCTCCAGGTCGGCGGCGTCGGCCAGGTCGAGCAGCGGGATGCCGCCCCTGGCGTCCACGGCCCGCCAGAGGCGCCGGGCGGCCGGGTCGGTGGGCACCTTCTCCTCGGTCGTCAGGAAGTAGTCGGTGAGAAAGCCCCGGACCGGCCCCGCGGCCACGGTGCCGTCCCGCTCCCCCCGCGCCTCCGGCGTCACGCACACCGCCGCGAGGACCATCCCGTAGATGCGCTTGCGCCGCCCGCCGAGAGCGGGCTGGAAGTAGGGCAGTGCGAGCGCCCGGGCGCCGTGCCGTGCGTAGAAACGGAACCGCGCGGCCGGGTCGCCGCGCTTCGGGTCGCTTCCGTGCGCGAGCGGGTGCTCGAACTCGACGAGGGTGACCAGCGGCCGGAAGCGCTCCTGCCAGGAGCCGCCGACCGCGTCCATCAGCCGGGCGCCGTACCCCCGTGACCGGACTCCGGGACGCACCGCCACATAGGACAGCAGCAGCACCCTCGTCTGCGGCGACCATTCGCCCGCCGCGGCGGCCACGGGCCGCCCGTCGTCGTCCACCACGGCGGTGACCACGGCTTCGCCCCGGGCCAGCGCACCGGCCAGTTCCCGGCGCGGCGAGAGTTCGTCGAAACTGAACGACGGCCGGAAGACGTCGTCGTAGATCTCGTCCAGCAGCGGGCCGCCGCCGGTCACATCGACAAGGTTCACGGTCGGGGCCGCTCCTCACACGTTCGAGGGGGTGATGCTCCGTCGCGTCCCGGCGACGGCCGGGCGACGTCGCACCGGAGACTACGGGTTGCGCTGCCAGAAACGGCCGACCCAGATCCCGAGCAGGATCGCTCCCACGACGATGCCCACGACACTGACGACCGCCCACCCGGACGACGCCCCCAGTCCCGCCTGCAGCACCTGGACCAGGCCCGACACACCGGCCGCCGCGATCACGGCGAGGAACACCTCCAGCTTGGCACGCTGGCTGTCCGTCCGGTGTGTCGCCAGTTTCTCTATGACGACCGTCAGCTGATCGCGGGAGACCTCGTCCAGCTTCACGTTCAGCTCGTCGGCCCGCAGCTGGAACTCCGATCTCCGCAGCAGCTCCCTGAGGCTCTCCGCCACCGAGGGCGAGGAGAGCAGGGTGGGCGACTTGATGAGCGCGATCATGGACCGTGCCTCGACGGCGAAGTTGTCCAGCGCTATCTTCTCGGCGTCCAGCTCGACGGAGAAGGCGTCCAGCCGGCCGTCGAAGGCCCGCTGTTCCTCCCTTATGAACCGGGACGCCCTGGTCTGCAGGTCCTTCACCCGGGCGTAGTGCCGCCCCAGCTCGTCGGACCAGCCGGCGAAGAGGGCGTCCAGCGACATCGTGAACTCGGCCAGGGTGATCCAGGTGCCCAGGACCCAGTCGGCCCGGCCGAGGGCCACCAGCACCACGGTGTTCGGGGTGCGCAGCAGTGCCTCGCCGTCGGTCCGCCCGGCGGGCGGCTCCGCGGTGGAGCCGGCGCAGAAACGCACCCACTCCGCCAGGGCGCCGACCGAGCCCTCGATCTCGTGTCCGAGGACCTGGAAGCCGACCGTGCCCATGAGCTGGCCCGGGCGGCGGATCTCGGTCCGGGACACCTCACCGCCCGGACCGCGCCCCGCCGAGGCCGAGTTGACCGCGACGAGGACCTGGAACTGTCCGGGGCGGGTCACCTCCCGGGTCTCGCGGTACCCGGGCTCACCGCGCAGCGCGGAGCCCACGTCCTCGGCGAGCTGGACGGCGAGGTCGGACAGCCGGCTCCAGGCCGGAGCGGTACCGCCCGTCGCTCCGGCCGGCGCGTCCTCGAAGCGCACCCGTCCGACCCCGTACTCGGGAGCGGCGCGCGCCATCAGCCAGTAGAGCTCGTCGGGCGAGGTGTCGGACAGCTCGGCTTCGAACCGTACGTAGTGATTGCCGAGGTCGGAGAAGACGATCTGGGCACGTACCCGGCCCAGTTCGCCGTCGGCGGGGCCCTCCAGGCTGTTGAGGATCACGTCCGGCAGCTCGATGAACGCGCCTTCGTAGCGGCGGTTCAGGGAGTCGGAACCGTCCCAGCTGTCGTCGAGGTCCAGCGAGGCGTGCACCGCCGCGGGTGTGACGGGGGTGCCGCCGAGCACCCAGTCGGCGGCCCGGCTGCGCACCACCTCGACGAACTCCTCGGCGTCGCAGCCGCGTACCGCGAAGGGGTAGACGTACACGAGGCGGCCATGGTCGACGTGCAGCCACGACTCGTGGCGGGTGGCGTGCAGCGACTCCAGGCTGAAGCGGTGTGCGCGCAGTTCGCTGCGGTAGGGGCTGCGCGCGAGGGCCTCGGCGTCCTCCGCCTCCCGCAGGACGCGCGTGGCGTCTTCGAGGGACGCCCCCCGCTCGAAGAAGTCCACGACGGCGGACACGGCGGTCCCCATCGCCCGGCAGTACAGCTCGCGTTCGCGGGCGAAGTCCAGCAGATAGGAGCCCAGGTCGGGGAAGTCCGAGGAGCACTCCGCGGCCCAGTACGCGACCTCGCGCGCCTGCTCCACGGCCCGCTCCATGGCCTCGGCCAGCGGCCTCAACTGTCCGGTGGTCAGGTGGTTCTCGCCGCAGATCTGCGAGTCGACGCAGGCCACGGCCGCCAGCACCGCCCGGGCCGCGGCCGCGTTCCCGTCGGCGGTCCCGGAGTCCAGACAGGCGGTGACGGCCGCGCCGGCTCCGCGCAGGGTGTCCCACAACGGGCCGAGGTGGTACGAGATCTCCCAGGCGTTCTCGACCTCGTGCAGCACGTACAGAAGGAGCAGTGCCGCGCCGCCGGGGCGGCCGGTGACCCTCGGCAGGGCTCCGCCCACCGCGGCCGTGACCCGCTCTCCCCGGTCCATCGGCCGTCGCGCGGAGGGGACTTGGGGCAGCGGCGCCGTGGCGTTCCAGCGCGGAAGTCCCCGCAGCTCCTCGGCGTCCACCCCCTGCCGCACCAGCCAGTTCCGCAGGGGCTGCAGATCCCCGTCCTGGAGAGAACGCGTCAAGTCGCGGTGCATGCGCCGATATTAGCGATCTTCTCCCCACGCCAGGAGGGCTTCGGCCGGCCGCGTGCCAGACTCCCGGCATGACGAGGATCGACAGCCGGGACGCGCTCACCGAGGCACTCCGGGCCGGGACGCGCGTGAAGTATCTGCACTTCTGGGGTCACCGGCCGCGCCCCGACGGCTCGGTGGGCGCGGGCTGTCTGAGCCAGTGGTGGCCGGCGCCCTTCACGGTGGAGGGCGTGGAGTACGCGACGGCCGAGCACTGGATGATGGCCGCCAAGGCACGGCTGTTCGCGGACGCGGAGGCGGAGCGGCGGGTACTGGCCTCGGCGCATCCGGCACAGGCGAAGAAGGCCGGGCGGCTGGTGCGGGACTTCGACGAAGTGACGTGGGAGCGCGAGCGGTTCGGGATCGTCGTCGAGGGCAGCGTGCACAAGTTCGCGGCGCACGACGGGCTGCGCGCGTTCCTGCTCGGCACCGGTGAACGGGTGCTGGTGGAGGCGAGCCCGGTGGACCGGGTGTGGGGCATCGGCCTCGCGGCGGACGACGAACGGGCCGGGGACCCCGGGCAGTGGCGCGGCCCGAACCTGCTGGGCTTCGCGCTGATGGCGGCGCGGGAGCGGCTGCGCGCCGGCTGAACGGCGCGGCCCGCCCTCCCGGTTGGGGGGGCGGGCCGTGAAGTACCCGATGCCGAGGGCTGGTTCAGGCGTGGGGCAGCAGCGGCGCGGACACGCTGGGCGCGGAGTCGTACGAGCCGTACGGGTCGCTGTCGGAGGTGTCCGCGTCGTGCGCGAACTTCGCGATCAGCACGCCCCAGAAGGTGACCACCAGGATGCCGAGCACGAGCCCGATGATGCCCATGACGAAGCCGGCCTGGGCCTGCCCCCGGTTGGTGGCCTCGCCCCGGTCGGCCCGCTGCTTGCCCTTGACGCCGAGGACCAGGGCGATGATGCCGAGCACGATGGACGGTATGCCGTAGGCGCAGAACAGGCAGAGCGCCAGGATGCCGAGCACCATCGCGGAGGTGCCCAGCCCGTTCTGCGGGAGCGCGGGGCCGCCGTTCCATCCGTAACCCTGAGGGGAGCCCGGGTAGTTGGGGTAGCCGTAGCCGGCGGGCGGCTGCGGGGGCGCCATGGCGGGACCGGTGGGCGCGTACGGCGGGGGCGGTACGGCGGACTCGCTCCAGCCCTGGGCGGGGGGCGGGAGGTGCGGGCCGCCCATCGGCGGGCCGCCGATCGGCGGACCACCCATCGGCGAACCGGCGACGGGCGGACCGGCGAGCGGCTGCCCCGGCATGGACGGACCGCCCACCGGCGGACCGGCGACGGGCGGACCCGCAACAGGCGGACCACCGGCAGGCGGACCCGCGAGCGGCTGGCCCACCACGGTCGGCGGGCCGAATCCGGCCGCCGGGAGGGAGGTCATGGTCGCCTGGTCGTGCACCGAGGACGACGGCACGGGCGGCTGCTGGGCGGGCGGCTGCGTGCCGGGTACGGGGGCGGGGGCGGCGCCGGAAGCCGGGGCGCCCTTCTCCAGCGACGGTCCGCTCACGGGCGGCGCCCACGGGTCGTAGCCCGCTCCCCCGCCCGCGCCGGGCTGTGGCTGTTCGGTCACGTGACCCATCCCCCTCCGTCTGATCGTCGGATCATCGTAAAGCCTTGTCTTTGCCCGCCCGGCTTCTGGTGGCCGACCTGTGACCGGCCGCGTCCGGGGCCGCGCGCCCCGGCCCCGAGACCGTTTTCGGGCGTTGTCGGTGGCCCGGCCTAGGATGTCCGGGCATCACCGATCAGCCGATCGCCCGCGCCCGGCGCACCACCGCGCGTCCGCGAGCGCCGTTCCCCCTGGGGAGGACCCCTTGACCGACCGCAGCACCGAGGGCAGCACCGACAGCGGCACCACCGTCGCCCCCACCGGCAGCCCCGCCCGCGACGACCGCGCCGCCTTCATCGCCGGGCTGCCCAAGGCCGAGCTGCACGTCCACCACGTCGGCTCCGCCTCCCCCCGCATCGTCTCGGAGCTGGCCGCGCGCCACCCCGACTCCAAGGTGCCCACCGACCCCGAGGCGCTCGCCGAGTACTTCACGTTCACCGACTTCGCGCACTTCATCCAGGTGTACCTGTCGGTCGTGGACCTGGTCCGCACCCCGGAGGACGTCCGGCTGCTCACCTACGAGATCGCCCGCGACCTCTCCCGCCAGCAGGTGCGCTACGCCGAGCTGACGATCACCCCCTTCTCCTCCACCCGGCGCGGCATACCGGCGCGGCCCTTCATGGAGGCCATCGAGGACGCCCGCAAGTCGGCGGAGGCGGACTTCGGCACGCTGCTGCGCTGGTGCTTCGACATCCCCGGCGAGGCGGGTCTGGACGCCGCCGAGGAGACGGCCCGGCTGGCCACCGACGACGCCGTGCGCCCGGAGGGACTCGTGTCGTTCGGCCTCGGCGGCCCCGAGATCGGCGTGCCCCGGCCGCAGTTCAAGCCGTACTTCGACCGCGCGATCGCGGCCGGCCTGCACTCGGTCCCGCACGCGGGCGAGACGACCGGTCCGCAGACCGTGTGGGACGCGCTGACCGAGCTGCGCGCCGAGCGCATAGGGCACGGCACCAGCTCCGCCCAGGACCCGAAGCTGCTCGCGCACCTCGCCGAGCACCGCATCGCGCTGGAGGTCTGCCCGACCTCCAACATCGCCACCCGCGCGGTGCGCACGCTGGAGGAGCACCCGATCAGGCAGTTCGTGGACGCGGGCGTGCTGGTCACGGTCAACTCCGACGACCCGCCCATGTTCGGCACCGACCTGAACAACGAGTACGCGGTCGCCGCCCGGCTGCTCGACCTGGACGAGCGGGGCGTGGCCGCGCTGGCGAAGAACGCCGTCGAGGCGTCCTTCCTCGACCCGGCGGGCAAGGCGCGGATCGCGGCGGAGATCGACACGTACACGAACGCCTGGCTCGCCCGCTGATCGGTGGCGGGTACTCCTCGGAGATCCACTCGGCTGCCAGAATGACGGCCATGCAGACCTGGACCGCCGTCGCCCACCGGGGCGACCCCTACCGCTTCCGCGAGAACACCGTCGCCTCGCTGCGCTCCGCGCTCGACCGGGGCGCGGACGCGGTCGAGATCGACGTACGGCTCACCCGCGACGGCGTCCCCGTGCTGCTGCACGACGAGACGCTGAAGCGGCTGTGGGAGACCGAGCGCCCGCTGTCCGCGCTGACCGCCGAACAGCTGGGCGAGCTGACGCACGGCGAGGTGCCGACGCTCGTCGAGGCGCTGAAGGCGACGGAGGGCGCCCGGGTCCTGCTGGACCTGTGCGGCCCGGTCACGCGCCGCAGCGTGGAGCGCGTCCTCGGCGTGGTCCGCGACTGCGGCGCGGACGACCGGGTCTACTACTGCGCGGGCGCCGAGTCGATGCTCACCCTCCGCGCCGCCGACCCCGCCGCCGAGATCGCCCTGACCTGGACCAGCCTGGCCCGCCCCCGCCCCGGCGTCCTCGAAGCGGTCCGGCCCCGCTGGCTCAACTACCGCTTCTCCCTGGTCGACCGCGACCTGGCGGCCAGGGTCCACCACGACGGCTGTCTGCTGTCGGTGTGGACCCCGGACACCCGCCGCTCCATGCGGAGGCTGCTGTCCCTGGGCGTGGACTCGATCACCACCAACCGGATCGAGACGCTGGTGGGGCTGCGCAAGAGGACGGCGTAGGAACACCGTCATCCCAGCGGGAACGACGTCCCCACCCAGCCGGCTCCGACCAAGGTGAAGAACACCCCCACCAGCCGGATCGTGTTCGGTGTGGCCCGTCCGGGGTTCATGAAGGACGCGTAGAAGGCGTGGATACGCCTCGCGACCCCGCAGAAGTCGCCGACGAGACACACCCCGAACACGAGGAGGACCGGCCCGACGACCAGGCCGGGCATCAGTCGAAGTAGTCCGGCTGGGTCTGGACGTTCAGCTCGGGCAGATGCACCCGCCGTGCCGGGTCGGTGCGGCGGTCGTCGAGCTTGAGGACGTCGAGGCCCTTGATGATGTCGTTCGAGTAGATGTAGCCGTTGTAGTAGTACGCCGACCACGAGCCGCCGACCTGGAGGGTGTCGGTGGACAGCGGGCCCCGCTCGAAGTACGCGATCTCCTTCGGGCGGGTGGAGTCGGTGAAGTCCCAGACGGAGACGCCGCCCTGGTACCACGCCTGGACCATGAGGTCCTTGCCCCTGACCGGGATCAGCGAGCCGTTGTGGGCGACGCAGTTCTCGGTGTCGGCCTGGTGGCGGGGGATCTTGTAGTAGCCGCGGAAGACCAGCTTGCGGTGATCGCCCCGGCCCACGATGTCGTAGATGCCGTCGGCACCGCGGTTCGGGCCGATCGCCTCGTTGCAGGTGGCCGCGCCGCCACCGCCCAGCTCGTCGGTGAAGACGACCTTGTCGGCCTTCTGGTTGAAGGTCGCCGAGTGCCAGAACGCGAAGTTGACGTTGTCCTCGACCTGGTCGATGACCTTCGGGTGCTCGGGGTCCTTGATGGAGAACAGGATGCCGTCGCCCATGCAGGCGCCCGCCGCGAGGTCCTTCGAGGGCAGCACGGTCAGGTCGTGGCAGCCGGTGGTCTTGGAGACACCCGGGTTGGTGGGGGCGCCGGGGTTGCCGCCGCCGTCCGGCCCCTCACCGGGGAAGAGCACCGGGAAGCCCACCACGGCGGCCTTCTCGGGCGCCTTGCGCGGCACCTTGATGACCGAGATGCCGTCGTGCGGCGGCTGGCAGTCGGGGAAGGACGCGCTCGGGGAGTACGACGAGACGTAGACGTAGACGTTCTTCCGCTCCGGCACCAGGGTGTGCGTGTGGGAGCCGCAGGCGGTCTCGACGGCGGCGACGTACTTCGGGTTCCTCTTGTCGCTGATGTCGAAGATCTTCATGCCCTCCCACGACGACTTCTCGGTCGCGGGCTGCGCGGTGCTGGCGCAGGAGTTGTCGCTGCGTGAGGAGTCGGTCGACAGGAAGAGCAGGTCGCCGGAGACGGAGACGTCGTTCTGCGAGCCGGGGCACAGCACCTGGGCGACCGTCTTCGGCGCCTTGGGGTTGCTGATGTCGAAGACGCGGAAGCCGTCGTAGTTCCCGGCGTAGGCGTACTTCCCCTGGAAGGCGAGGTCCGAGTTGAAGCCGGCCAGCGCGTCCTTGGGGACGTTGGCGAGGTGCTCGACGTTGCGGGAGTGGACGATCTCGTCCTGGCCGGGTATCTCACCGGCCGCGATGGCGCGCTGCGCCCCGGCGGCCTCGCTCTTGGAGACGGGGTGCCGTGCGGCGGGGCCGTCGCCGGGGTCGGGGGTCGCGGCCGCCGGGGCGACGGTGAGCAGCGCGGCCAGGAGACCGGCCGCCGCGGCGCCGGCTCCCAGGCGTCTGTGGCGCGTCCGGGATTTCTTCGACAGGGTCACTGCTGCCTCCCTGGTGCCGGTCGTGTGGAAGCGGTTCACGCTCCCCCGCAGTATCGTCTGCGTCATGCACAGGTCAACAGAGGGCAATGTGACACGGCTGAAAACCCTCGGTCGCCCGGCCGGTCACTGAGCCCACGCCCCGCACACGTTTCGCGCGCCGTTTTGCCAACCGCCCCGCCAGCGACAGGAGATCACCGTGCTCTTCCGCCGTGCGTCCCTCGCGTCCCTCGCCACCGCCTCGCTGGCCACGGCGGCCGTGTTCGCGGTCGGGGGCTGCGATTCCGGCGCGGACACCAAGTCCGCCGCGACGAGCGGCCCTTCGGTCATCGCGCCCGGCAGACCCGGCGAGCCGAACCGCACCCTCTCCGCCCAGGAGGCCGCAGGCCGGCGCGCGGACGACAACTCCCCCAACGCGGCCGACCGTTCGTACGCCACGATGATGATCGAGCACCACGCCCAGGCGCTGGAGATGACCGAACTCGCCCCGAAGCGTGCCGAGTCGACGGCGGTGAAGCGCATCGCCGAGCGCATCACCGCCGCCCAGAAACCGGAGATCGCCGCCATGAAGAGCTGGCTGCGCACGGACGGCGGGGACAAGAACGGGGACGACGGCGAGCACGACCACGGCAGCACCCACGACCACGGCGCCACCGAAGACCACGGCACCCCCGCAGACCACGCCCACCCGCACATGCCGATGCCCGGCATGGCCACCGACGCACAGCTCGCGCAGCTGAAGGCCGCCCGGGGCAAGGCGTTCGACGCCCTCTTCCTGACGCTGATGATCACCCACCACCAGGGGGCGATCACCATGGCCACGGACGTCAAGGCCCGGGGTCACAGCATCCGGATCGAGGAGATGGCCGACGACGTGATCGCCCAGCAGACGGCCGAGATCAGCCGGATGCGCGCGATGTCCTGACCATTTCCCGCCAAGTACCGCGAGAATCCCGGGCCTTGAGCCGTCAGGCCCCCACGTACTCCGCCAAGTGCTCCCCCGTCAGCGTCGACTTGGCGGCGACCAGGTCGGCCGGGGTGCCCTCGAAGACGACGCGGCCGCCGTCGTGTCCGGCGCCGGGGCCGAGGTCGATGATCCAGTCGGCGTGGGCCATGACCGCCTGGTGGTGCTCGACGACGATGACCGACTTGCCGGAGTCCACCAACCGGTCGAGCAGGCCGAGCAGTTGCTCGACATCGGCGAGGTGGAGACCGGCGGTCGGCTCGTCCAGGACGTAGATCCCGCCCTTCTCCGCCATGTGCGTGGCGAGCTTCAGCCGCTGCCGCTCGCCGCCGGAGAGGGTGGTGAGCGGCTGGCCGAGGGTGAGGTAGCCGAGGCCCACGTCGGAGAGCCGGGTCAGGACGCGGTGCGCGGCCGGGGTGCGGGCCTCGCCGTCGGCGAAGAACTCCAGCGCCTCGGCGACGGACATGGCGAGCACCTCGCTGATGTCCCGCCCGCCGAGCCGGTGTTCGAGCACCGCCGCCTGGAAGCGCTTGCCCTCGCACTCCTCGCAGGTGGTGGCGACCCCGGCCATCATCCCGAGGTCGGTGTAGACGACGCCGATGCCGTTGCAGGTCGGGCAGGCGCCCTCCGAATTGGCGCTGAACAGCGCGGGCTTGACCCCGTTGGCCTTGGCGAAGGCCTTGCGGATCGGGTCCAGCAGCCCGGTGTAGGTGGCCGGGTTGCTGCGCCGCGAGCCCCGGATCGGGCTCTGGTCGACCGAGACGACCCCCTCACCGGCCGGAATCGACCCGTGCACCAGCGAACTCTTGCCGGAACCGGCGACCCCGGTCACGACGGTGAGCACGCCGAGCGGGACGTCCACGTCCACGTCCCGCAGGTTGTGGGCGTCGGCGCCCCGGATCTCCAGGGCGCCGGAGGGCTCGCGGACGCTCTCCTTGAGCCGGGCCCGGTCGTCGAAGTGGCGTCCGGTGACGGTGTCCCCGGCCCGCAGCCCCGCGACATCGCCCTCGTAACAGACCGCGCCGCCCGCCGAACCCGCGCCGGGGCCGAGGTCCACCACATGGTCGGCGATGGCGATCGTCTCCGGCTTGTGCTCCACGACGAGCACGGTGTTGCCCTTGTCGCGCAGGCGCAGCAGCAGGTTGTTCATCCGCTGGATGTCGTGCGGATGCAGACCGGTGGTGGGCTCGTCGAAGACGTACGTGACGTCGGTGAGCGAGGACCCGAGGTGCCGGATCATCTTCACGCGCTGCGCCTCGCCGCCGGACAGGGTGCCGGAGGGGCGGTCCAGGGAGAGATAGCCGAGGCCGATCTCCACGAAGGAGTCCAGGGTGTGGCCCAGCGCGGTGAGCAGCGGCGCGACGGAGGGGTCGTCGAGGCCGCGCACCCACGCGGCCAGGTCGGTGATCTGCATCGCGCACACGTCCGCGATGGACTTGCCGTCGATCTTCGAGGACCGCGCGCCCTCGTTGAGCCGGGTGCCCGCGCAGTCGGGACACACGGTGAAGGTGACGGCCCGCTCCACGAAGGCCCGCACGTGCGGCTGGAGCGCGTCCACGTCCTTGGACAGGAACGACTTCTGGATCTTCGGAATCAGCCCCTCGTACGTGAGGTTGATGCCCTCCACCTTGATCTTGGTGGGCGCCTTGTGGAGCAGATCGTGCAGCTCGCGCTGGGTGAACCTGGCGATCGGCTTGTCCGGGTCGAAGAAGCCGCAGCCGGTGTAGATGCGCCCGTACCAGCCGTCCACGCTGTAGCCGGGGATCGTCAGCGCGCCCTCGCGCAGCGACTTGGAGTCGTCGTAGAGCTGGCTGAGGTCGATGTCGGTGACCGCTCCCCGGCCCTCGCAGCGCGGGCACATCCCGCCGGAGCGGCTGAACGTCACCTTCTCCGCCCTGCGCGCCCCGCGGTCCACGGTGATCGCGCCGCTGGCCTCGACGGACGCCACGTTGAAGGCGTACGCCCCGGGCGGCCCGATGTGGGGCTCCGCGAGCCGGCTGAAGAGGATGCGCAGCATGGCGTTGGTGTCGGTGACGGTGCCGACGGTGGAGCGCGGGTCGGCCCCGAGTCGCTGCTGGTCCACGGTGATGGCGGTGGTCAGCCCGTCGAGCACGTCGACCTCGGGCCGCGCGAGGGTCGGCATGAACCCCTGCACGAACGCGCTGTACGTCTCGTTGATCAGCCGCTGCGACTCGGCGGCGATCGTCCCGAACACCAGCGAGCTCTTGCCCGAACCGGAGACCCCGGTGAACACCGTCAGCCGGCGCTTGGGGATCTCGACGTCCACGTCCTTGAGGTTGTTCACACGCGCCCCGTGCACCCGGATCATGTCGTGACTGTCGGCAGCGCGCTCGTCGGCCCGGTTGGCCTTGGTCATCGTTTCTCCATCGGTCCCTGTACGGCGGACGGTCCTCAGCGGCGTTCCTGGATGCGGAGCAGGTTGCCCGCGGGGTCGCGGACGGCGCAGTCGCGCACCCCGTACGGCTGCTCGGTGGGCTCCTGGACGATCTCGGCGTCGGCCGCCGCCAGGCGCTCGAAGGTGCCGTCGAGGTCGGGCGTGGCCAGGAGCAGGGTGGCGTAGGTGCCCTTGGCCATCATCTCGGTGATGGTACGGCGCTCGTCCTCGGTGATGCCGGGGTCCACGGCGGGCGGGGTCAGCACGATGGACGTCTCGGGCTGCCCGGCCGGGCCCACGGTGAGCCAGCGCAGCCCGTGGTAGCCGACGTCGTTGCGCAGCTCGAAACCGAGCAGGTCCCGGTAGAAGGCGAGGGCCGCCTCGGGGTCGTCCTGGGGAAGGAAACTGGCGTGAATGCTGAGGTCCATGCCCGTCACGCTAGCCGCGGCCCTCCTGGGGCGCTTCTCGATTCCTGACCACTTCGGGCACCACTTCCCGCACCACGTCGGGCACCGGTCGCCGCACCGGTTTCCGCACCGGCCGCGTCACCTGCTTCACCACGCACGACGGCATCCCCACGGTCGCCCGCGCCGCCTCGCTCCGGTACACACTCGGCGGCACCCCCACCAGCTCCGCGAACCGCGTGCTGAACGTCCCCAGCGACGAACACCCCACCGCGAAGCACACCTCGGTGACACTCAGGTCACCCCGCCGCAGCAGCGCCATCGCCCGCTCGATCCGCCGCGTCATGAGGTACGAGTACGGCGACTCCCCGTACGCCGCCCGGAACTGCCGGCTGAGATGCCCGGCGGACACCCCGATCCCCCGCGCCAGCGCCTCGACGTCGAGCGGCCGCGCGTACTCCCGGTCGATCCGGTCCCGCACCCGGCGCAGCCGGGCCAGGTCACGCACATCGGGCCCGGCGGATTTCCTGCTCACCGAAGAAGCGTGCCACAGGAGGAAACGGTCCGGCTCACACCGAAGGGGCGCGGGGAACTGCGCGAACAGCCCCCACGCCCCCGCGGCCGGAACACAGCCGGACCGACTCCAGCCGAACCCAGCGGAGCGACTACGCGTCGAGCGACGTCATCACGTGCTTGATCCGCGTGTAGTCCTCGAACCCGTACCCCGACAGATCCTTGCCGTAGCCCGACTTCTTGAAGCCGCCGTGCGGCATCTCCGCGACCAGCGGGATGTGGGTGTTGATCCACACGCAGCCGAAGTCCAGCTTCTTGGACATCCGCATGGCGCGCCCGTGGTCCTTGGTCCACACCGAGGAGGCGAGCGCGTAGTCGACGCCGTTGGCCCACTCGACGGCCTGGTCCTCGTCGGTGAAGGACTGGACGGTGATGACGGGTCCGAAGACCTCGTTCTGGATGATCTCGTCGTCCTGGAAGACGCCGGAGACGACGGTCGGGGCGTAGAAGTAGCCCTTGTCGCCGACCTGGTGGCCGCCGGCCTCGACCTTGGCGTGGGCGGGGAGCCGCTCGATGAAGCCGGCGACCTGCTGGAGCTGATTGGGGTTGTTCAGCGGGCCGTAGAGCACGTCCTCGTCGTCCGGCTGCCCGGTCTTCGTCTCCTGGGCGGCCTTGGCGAGCGCGGCGACGAACTCGTCGTGGATGGACTCCTGGACGAGGACGCGCGTGGCGGCCGTACAGTCCTGGCCGGCGTTGAAGAAGCCCGCGACCGAGATGTCCTCGACGGCCTTGGGGATGTCGGTGTCCTCGAAGACGACGACCGGCGCCTTGCCGCCCAGCTCCAGGTGGACCCGCTTGAGGTCCTTGGCGGCGGACTCGGCGACCGACATGCCCGCGCGCACCGAGCCGGTGATGGAGGCCATCGCCGGGACGGGGTGCTCGATCATGAGGCGGCCGGTGTCGCGGTCGCCGCAGACGACGTTGAAGACGCCCTTGGGCAGGATCGAGCCGAGGATCTCCGCGATGAGCACGGTGGAGGCAGGGGTGGTGTCGGAGGGCTTGAGCACGACCGTGTTGCCCGCGGCGATGGCCGGGGCGAACTTCCACACCGCCATCATCATCGGGTAGTTCCACGGCGCGACCTGCGCGCAGACGCCGACCGGCTCGCGGCGGATGATGGAGGTCAGGCCCTCCATGTACTCGCCGGCCGAGCGCCCTTCCAGCATCCGGGCCGCGCCCGCGAAGAAGCGGATCTGGTCGACCATCGGCGGGATTTCCTCGGTGCGGGTCAGCCCGACGGGCTTGCCCGTGTTCTCCACCTCGGCCGCGATCAGTTCCTCGGCGCGCTCCTCGAAGGCGTCCGCGATCTTCAGCAGGGCCTTCTGGCGTTCGGCCGGGGTGGTGTCGCGCCAGGCCGGGAAGGCCGCCGCGGCGGCCGCCATGGCGGCGTCCACGTCCTCCGGCCCGGACAGCGGCGCGGTCGCGTACGCCTCGCCGGTGGCGGGGTTGACCACCTCGGTGGTCCGTCCGTCGGCGGCGTCCCGGAACTCACCGTCGATGTAGTTGCGCAGACGACGCAGCTCGGTGCTCACTGCCGGCCTCCTGATCTGGTTCGAGGGTTCGAGCGGTCCCGCCCCGCAGGCCGCGTGGCCGTCCGGTGGCTGAGACAGCCCAACCCTAGTCGCGACACCCGCGTTTTCAACACCCCCGACACCACCAGTCCTGCGAAATCCGCACACTGCGAGCCCGTAGACAACGAATTTCATCGATCGAGCCTTGCGAAACCACCGATCCCTCGTGCACAGTGAGCGCGTGGCCAGTCGAAGCGCAGAACACAGGGACTCCGCCCGCGAGTCCAGGAGCGGCACCCCCCAGCTGGACGCCGTCTCCCTCGCCATCATCGAGCAGCTCCAGGAGGACGGCCGCAGGCCCTACGCCGCGATCGGCAAGGCGGTCGGCCTCTCCGAGGCGGCCGTGCGCCAGCGCGTGCAGAAGCTGCTCGACCAGGGCGTGATGCAGATCGTCGCCGTCACGGACCCGCTCACCGTGGGCTTCCGCCGGCAGGCGATGGTCGGGATCAACGTCGAGGGCGACGCCGAGTCGGTCGCGGACGCGCTGACCGCGATGCCCGACGTCGAGTACGTGGTGATGACCGCGGGCTCGTTCGACCTCCTCGCCGAGATCGTCTGCGAGGACGACGACCACCTGCTGGACGTGATCAACCGGCGCATCCGGGCGCTGCCCGGCGTGCGCTCCACCGAGAGCTTCGTCTATCTGAAGCTCAAGAAGCAGACCTACATGTGGGGAACCCGATAACCGTGACCCAGAAGGACCTCAGCCGCAGCGCGTACGACCACCTGTGGATGCACTTCACCCGCATGTCCTCGTACGAGAACTCCCCCGTCCCGACCATCGTCCGGGGCGAGGGCACCTCCATCTACGACGACAAGGGCAAGCGGTACCTCGACGGCCTCGCGGGCCTGTTCGTGGTCCAGGCCGGGCACGGCCGCACGGAGCTGGCCGAGACCGCCCTCAAGCAGGCCCAGGAGCTGGCCTTCTTCCCGGTGTGGTCCTACGCCCACCCCAAGGCGATCGAGCTGGCCGAGCGGCTGGCCGGGTACGCGCCCGGGGATCTCAACAAGGTCTTCTTCACCACCGGCGGCGGCGAGGCCGTCGAGACCGCCTGGAAGCTCGCCAAGCAGTACTTCAAGCTGATCGGCAAGCCGGCCAAGCACAAGGTCATATCCCGCTCGCTGGCCTACCACGGCACCCCGCAGGGCGCCCTCGCCATCACCGGCCTGCCGGCCCTGAAGGCCCCCTTCGAGCCGCTGGTGCCGGGCGCGCACAAGGCCGCGAACACCAACATCTACCGCGCTCCGGTCTTCGGCGACGACCCCGAGGCGTTCGGCCGCTGGGCCGCCGACCAGATCGAGCAGCAGATCCTGTTCGAGGGTCCGGAGACGGTCGCCGCGGTCTTCGTGGAGCCGGTGCAGAACGCCGGCGGCTGCTTCCCGCCGCCGCCCGGCTACTTCCAGCGGGTGCGCGAGATCTGCGACCGGCACGACGTGCTGCTCGTCTCGGACGAGGTCATCTGCGCCTTCGGCCGCCTGGGCACGATGTTCGCCTGCGACAAGTTCGGCTACGTCCCGGACATCATCACCTGCGCCAAGGGCATGACCTCGGGCTACTCCCCGATCGGCGCGACGATCGTCTCCGACCGCATCGCCGAGCCCTTCTACCGGGGCGACAACGTCTTCCTGCACGGCTACACCTTCGGCGGCCACCCCGTCTCCGCCGCCGTCGGCGTCGCCAACCTCGACCTGTTCGAGCGCGAGGGCCTCAACCAGCACGTCCTGGACAACGAGGACGCCTTCCGCGCGACCCTGGAGAAGCTGTACGACCTGCCGATCGTCGGCGACGTACGCGGCAACGGCTTCTTCTACGGCATCGAGCTGGTCAAGGACAAGAACACCAAGGAGTCCTTCGACGACGAGGAGATCGAGCGCATCCTCTACGGCTTCGTCTCCAAGAAGCTGTTCGAGAACGGCCTGTACTGCCGCGCCGACGACCGGGGCGACCCGGTGATCCAGCTCGCCCCGCCGCTGATCTCCGACCAGCGGACCTTCGACGAGATCGAGCAGATTCTGCGCGCCACGCTGACGGAGGCGTGGACCCAGCTCTGACCTCCCGCGGATGCCTCCGGTCGGCAGACCGGCACGGCCCCGGCGCCGCCCGTTCGAGTGAGAACGGCGGGCCGGGGCCGTGTGCTGTCCGGCCACCGGCCGACGGCTCCTTAGCGTGCCCAGTGACCGATCGGCCCGGCGTTTCGTTCCCCCGGACGGGGGACGGGACACGGGAAAAACGGATCAGAACCGAGGTGTACGCCATGGAGGCCCCGCCGGACAACGACGTGCTCTGGGCACGCTCCCTCAGCTTCAGGCACCCCGACGGCTCCCCCGGTGTCGCCGGGATCTCGCTCGGTGTGCGGGAGGGTGAGATCCTCGCCGTCGGCGGTCCGCGCGGCAGCGGCAAGACCACCCTGCTGCGCTGTCTGTCCGGCCAGGTCCGCGTGCGCGACGGCGAGGTCTGGTTCAACAGCACCCCGGTGCACACCATGGGCCCGATCGCCCGCGAGCGGCTGCGCCGCGACCGGTTCGGCTGGATCGACCCGGCCCCGGCCCTCGTCCCCGAGCTGAACGTCTGGGAGAACGCCGCCCTCCCGCTGATGCTGCGCGGCACCTCCCGGCGCCGGGCCAAGGTGGCCGCCATGGAGTGGCTGGAGCGCCTGGACGTCGGCGACAAGTCCCGCAAGCGCCCGCACGCGCTGCTCCACGCCGAACGCCAGCGCGTCGCCATCGCCCGCGCGCTCGCCACCGGCCCCACGGTCCTGTTCGCCGACGAGCCGACCGCCCCGCTGCACCGCGCCGACCGGGGGCATGTGCTGCGCACCCTCACCACGGCGGCCCGCTCGCACGGCATCACCGTCGTCCTCGCCACCCACGACCCCGAGACGGCGGCCCTCGCCGACCGCACCGTCTCCCTGCTGGACGGCCGGCGCGTGAAGACCGTGCACCTGCCGGACGCGGAGGAGAAGGAGGGCCGGGCCGCGTGCTCGCTCTCCGCCTGACCCGTGCGGCCCGGCCCGCCGTCCAGCTGCGCCGCCTGCTGGTGGCCGCGGCCTCGGCGGGCACCGGGTTCCTGCTGCTCGGCTCCCTCGGCTACGCGCTCGGCCACCCCGCGACCCCGGGCGCGGGCGCGCTGCGCCTGGCCTGGTGCGTGGCGCCGCTCGCCGCCACCGCGTACCTCGCGCTCGCGGTGGCCCGCACCGACCCGGGCACCCGGCCGCGCCCGGGGCTCTCGGCGGTCGGGCTCGGCCCCGGGCGGCTGATGGCGATCTCGGCGCTGACCACGGCGCTCTCCTGCGTGCTGGGCTCGCTGGTGGCCCTGATGTTCTTCCTGCATCTGCGCGGCGACATCACGGGGATGCCGTTCGACGGCGACGGGGCCAGGCTGCTCGCCGCCGACCAGCCGCTGCCCGTACCGGCCGCGCTGACCCTGCTCCTCCTCCCGCCGGCCGTCGCGTCGCTGACGGTGGCCCTCGCCCTGCGCCCCACGGAACGGCGGCCGGGGGCGGAACGGCGGCCGGGGGCGCGCTGGTACGACACGGCGCTCGGCCGGCGCCCGGCCGAGGGCGGGACCATCGAGGCCGCCGATGCACCACTCGGTGACTCCCTCGGTGAGACCGAGCCCGAGGCCGTCGCCGTACCGCCCGCCCCGCGCGAGGCGCCGGCCGGTTTCCCCTGGGGTGTGGCCGCGCTGGCCGGCGGTCTCGCCGTCCAGGCGTACGCGGGCCGGGTCGCCCCCGCCCCCTCGCTCGCCGCGCTGCCCGCCGGGGGCGCGGCGGTGCTCGCGGGCTGGATCCTCACCGCCCTCGGTCTCGTCCTGGCCGCGCCGGGGCTGACGTACCTCGCCGGACGCCTGTTGCAGTGCGCCCAGCCCGGTGCGCTCAGGCTGCTGGCCGGGCGGGTCCTGATGGCCGAGGCGACGCGGATCGGGCGCCCGCTCGGCGTGCTCTGCGCGGTGGCGTCCGCCGCGTTCGCGATGACCGTGCTGTACGACGGCTCCGCCCCGCCCTTCGGCCCGCTGACGCTGCTCGGCACGCTGGTGGTGGCCGGCTGCACGCTGGCCACGCTGCTGACCGCCGCCGTGGAGGCCCGCCAGACCCGGGCCGGCACCACCGGCGCGCTGCTGCGCCTCGGTGCCCCGGCGACGATGCTGCGCGGAGCCGCCGCGCTGCGGGCGGCCGCCCTGCTCGCGGTGTTCGGCCCGCTGACGCTGCTGATCGCCTATCTGTCCGTGCTGCCCACCCGCTGAGCCCACCGATGAGTTCCGGGGGTGTCCGCCGTCTACACGACGGACACCATCGAGCACACGGACCCCGGAGGGCCCCATGTACCGTCAGATGATCTTCGTCAACCTGGTCACCGCCGACGTGCCGGCCGCGCGGAAGTTCTTCACCGAGCTGGGCTACGAGATCAACCCGCAGTTCTGCACCGACGAGAACGCCTGCGTCGTCATCAGCGACACCATCGTGGCGATGCTGATGACGCGCGAGCACTACGCCCGCTTCACCGACAAGGAGATCGTGGACGCGCGGACCTCCAGCGAGGTGCTGCTCTGTCTGAGCGCCGAGAGCCGGGCTGCGGTGGACGAGCTGGTGGACAGGGCGATCGCGGCGGGCGGCACGGCCCACGGCGAGCCGCAGGACCTCGGGTTCATGTACGGCCGCGCCTTCGACGACCTCGACGGGCACACCTGGGAGGTCATGTGGATGGACCCGGCGGCGGTCCAGGGCTGAGCGCCGGCCGGGCTCCCTCGTCTTCTCCCGCCGCGGGGGCGGGAGTTGGCCAGGTCAGCGACCGGATAGAGTCGGCACGCGAGGCGTTGAAACGTCTCGTCAGTTAATAAGAAAGTAAAGTCAACGGCTCACAGGTGTCTACGCATTGACACTCCTTATGGAGCGCTTATAAACCTGTGTGTCTCGTGGGGGTGCCGGGGCTCCGCCTCACCCCGCCCCAACTCCCCCACTACCCCCCGCAGTTCTGCACTCAGCAAAGGACAGGACTTGTCCATATCCCGCCGCAACGCACGCCGTTCCGTGCGCATCCTGGGTCTCGCCTCCGCGTCTGCCGCGCTGGTCCTGGGCGTCTCCGGCCAGGCTCTCGCCTGCAACATCAGCGAGTTCTCGGCCGAGGCCGTCTGCAACGGTGGCAAGGCCTCCATCGTCGTCACCGACAAGGACTTCTCCGGCCAGAAGGCCACCGTCACGGTGTTCCTGGAGAACAACGGCGCCGACGAGAAGAAGATCGGTGAGCAGGAGGTGACCGGCACCCGGGAGGGCGCCCAGATCACCTTCGACGAGGACTGGAAGCCCGGCGCGGTCTACCGCGTCAGCGTCAACGTGCCCCGGTTCATCAACAACAAGGACATCACGCCCAACCTGACCGCCCCGGCGACGGCGTGCGAGAAGGAGGCGTCCCCGGCGCCGAGCGACTCGGCCTCCGAGTCCGCCAAGCCGTCCCCGTCGGAGACCAAGCCGGCCGAGGAGAGCGCCTCCCCGTCCGACTCGGCGTCCGAGAGCGCCGCGGCCCCGGCGTCCGACGTCCCGAGCAACGCGCCGTCCGCGGCCATCGGTGACTCGAACCTCGCCGAGACCGGTGCCAACTCCAACACCGGTCTGATCGCCGGTGTCGCGGGCGCCCTCGTGGTCGTCGGCGGCGGCGCCGTGTACTTCGGTATGCGCCGCCGTGGCGCGAAGACCGGCAGCTGACGCCGGGCTTCAGCCGCCCTTGTCATACGGCTGCGGCCCGTCCCCGAATCCACGGGGGCGGGCCGCAGTCGCGTTCCGGTCCGGGTCAGCCGAGGACGACCACGTCCGCCGCGTCGAACACCACGCCCGCCTCGGCGCCGGTCTCCGGCGCGTCGGCGAGCGCGCAGGCCGCTTCGAGGAGGGGTCCGCCGTCGTGCGGCCGCAGCCGCACCGCCACATGGGTGCCCTTGAAGGTGCGCGCGGCCACCGTGCACGCCAGCCCCGCGTCCGTTGCCACGAGCCGTACCCCGGCGGGCCGTACGAGCAGTTCACGGGCGCCCTGCGGCGAGCCCCCGGGCACCGGCAGCTTGCCCCACGGGGTGTCCGCGACCTCGTCGGTGACGGTCGCCGCCACCACGTTGTCGAAGCCGAGGAAGCGCGCCACGAACGCGTCGGCGGGCCGCTTCCACACCTCAAGTGGCGTACCGGACTGGGCGATCCGTCCGTCCCGCATCACGATCACCCGGTCGGCGAGCGCGAACGCCTCGCCCTGGTCGTGCGTGACGGCGAGCACGGTGGTGCCCAACCGGCCGAAGAGTTCGCGGAGTTCGACCACCAGGCGTTCGCGCAGCGAGCGGTCGAGCTGGCCGAGCGGCTCGTCCAGCATCAGCAGCCGGGGCCGGGGCGCCAGCGCCCGCGCGAGCGCGACCCGTTGCTGCTCGCCGCCGGACAGCCCGGCGACAGCCCGCCGTTCGGCACCGGGCAGCCCGACCAGCTCCAGCAACTCCCGCACCTTGGCGTCCCGTTCGGACTTGGAGACGCCGTGCATCCGGGGGCCGAAGGCGACGTTGCCGCCCACGTCGCGCTGCGGGAAGAGCTGGTGGTCCTGGAACATCAGGCCCACACCCCGCCGGTGCGCGGGCACGCCCGCCTGGTCGCGTCCGTCGAGCAACACCCGTCCGGCGTCGAGCGGTTGGAGTCCGGCGACCGTCCTGAGCAGTGTGGACTTGCCGCTGCCGCTGGGTCCGAGCACGCACACCACCTCGTGCTCGGCCACATCGAGGTCCACGCCGTCCAGCACCGGCCGCCCGCCGAGACGTACGGTCGCCTCCCGAAGGCTCAGCAACATCAGAACTCCCCCGTCCGGTCCACGCGGGCCCGCTCCAGGAGGAGCAGGGCGGCCGCGCAGACGACCATGAGAATCGTGGAAAGGGCCATCGCCTGGCCGTAGTTCAGCTCCCCGGGGCGGCTCAGCAGCCGGGCCACCGCGACGGGCAGGGTCGGGTTGTCGGGGCGCGCGATGAAGACGGTCGCCCCGAACTCGCCCAGGGACACGGCGAACGCGAACCCGGCCGCGACCAGCAGCGCCCTGCGCACCAGCGGCAGATCGACCTCCCGCCACACCCGCCAGGGCGAGGCCCCGAGCACGGCGGCCGCCTCCCGCAGCCGCAGGTCCACCGCGCGCAGCACGGGCAGCATGGTCCGTACGACGAAGGGGGCGCCGACCAGTGCCTGGGCGAGCGGGACGAGGATCCAGGACTCGCGCAGGTCGAGCGGGGGGCGGTCCAGGGCGATCAGGAAGCCGAAGCCGACGGTCACGGCGGAGACGCCGAGCGGCAGCATCAGCAGCGCGTCGAACCCGCGCACCAGCCGCCCCGCGTCCCGCCGGGCCAGCGCGGCGGCGGCGAGTCCGCCGATCAGCACCGCGATGGCGGTGGCGGCGGCCGCGTACTCCAGGGAGGTCCACACCGCGTTCAGCGGCGCGGTCAGGAACGTACCGCCGTCGGCGTCGGTGAGCGCCCGGTAGTAGGCGAAGCCGGGCGCGTCCAGGGAGCGGCGGACGAGCACGGCGAGCGGCAGGACCAGGAGCAGGGCGACGGTGCCGAGGACCCCGGCGAGCAGCGCCCGCTGTCCGGCGCCGCGCGGGCGGCGGGCGGTGACGGAGGCGTCGACCAGGCGCAGGGTGCTCTCGCGCCGCCGTACGGTCCAGGCGTGCACGGCGAGGATCGCGCCGACCGCGGCGAACTGGAGCAGGGTCAGGACGGCGGCCGTGGTGAGGTCGAAGACTTCGGAGGTCTGCCGGTAGATCTCCACCTCCAGGGTGGAGAAGGTGGGGCCGCCGAGGATCTGCACCACACCGAAGGAGGTGAAGGTGAACAGGAAGACCATCAGCGCGGCGGCGGCCACGGCGGGCGCGAGCGCGGGCAGGGTGATCCGGCGCCAGGCGCCGAGCGGGGAGGCGCCGAGCATCCGGGCGGCCTCCTCCTGGCGTGGGTCGAGCTGGGCCCACAGTCCGCCGACGGTGCGGACGACGACGGCGTAGTTGAAGAAGACGTGCGCGAGGAGAATCGCCCAGACCGTGGTGTCCAGGCGCAGACCCCACAGCTCGTCGAGCAGTCCGCCGTGGCCGACGAGCGCCAGGAACGCGGTGCCGACGACGACGGTCGGCAGCACGAACGGCACGGTGATGACGGCCCGCAGCACCTGTTTGCCGGGGAAGTCGAGCCGGGCGAAGACGTAGGCGGCGGGCAGCGCGATCAGCAGGGTGAGCGCGGTGGAGGCGAGCGCCTGCCAGGTGGTGAACCACAGCACATGGCGGATGTCCGGGCGGGCGAGCACGTCCGTGACGCGCCCGAGGTGCCAGGTGCCGTCCGCCTTCAGGCCGCGCAGCACGATCGCGGCGACGGGCCAGGCGAAGAACACCGCGAAGAACGCGGCCGGCACGGCCATGAGACCGAGCCGGGCCGCGTTCGCGCGGGCGCGCCGCCTGGCCGCCTGCCGCGCGGCTACTTGAGTACGAGCGACGTCCACGAGCTGACCCACTGGTCGCGGTTGGCGGCGATCCGGCCGGGCGCCATGGTCTCCGGGTCCTTGGCGGCGGGGCCGTACTTCGTGAAGTCGGCGGGCACCTCGGCGCCCTTGACCACCGGGTACACGAACATGTTCAGCGGCATGTCCTGCTGGAAGGTCCGCGACAGCAGGAAGTCGAGGAACGCCTTGCCGCCCTTGGGGTTGCCCGCGTGGCTGAGCAGTCCGGCGAACTCGGTCTGCCGGAAGCAGGTGCCCTCGGAGACGCCGGTCGGGGCGGTCGAGGGCCGCTTCTTGGCGTAGATGACCTCGGCGGGCGGCGAGGAGGCGTAGGAGACGACGAGCGGACGGTCGCCGCCCGCCTTCTTCCCCTCGGAGGAGCCGGAGAACTCCTGGTAGTAGGCCTGCTCCCAGCCGTCCACGACCTTCACGCCGTTGGCCTTGAGCTTCTTCCAGTAGCCCTCCCAGCCCTTGTCGCCGTAGCGGGCGGCGCTGCCGAGCAGGAAGCCGAGGCCGGGCGAGGAGGTGGAGGCGTTCTCGGTGACCAGGAGGTTCTTGTACTTCGGGTCGGCGAGGTCGGCGAAGTTTTGCGGGGGTGTGAGCTTGTGCCGGGTGAAGTACGCCTTGTCGTAGTTGACGCAGATGTCGCCGTAGTCGACGGGCGTGACGCGGTGCTTGTCGCCGTCGAGCTGGAAGGCGGGGTCGACCTGGTCGAGGCCCTTGGCGGTGTACGGCTCGAAGAGGCCGTTGTCGAGGGCGCGGGAGAGCAGGGTGTTGTCGACGCCGAAGAGGACGTCGCCCTGGGGGTGGTCCTTGGTGAGGATCGCCTTGTTGACGGCTTGCCCCGCATCGCCGTCCTTGAGGACGCGGACCTTGTAGCCGGACTGCTTCTCGAAGTCCTTGACGACGCTCTTGGACGCGGCCCACGAGTCGTGGCTGACCAGGGTCACGGTCTTGGTGCCGGCGGCCGTGTGCCCGCCGCCGGCGGCACTGGAGCCGCACGCGGACAGCGTGACCATGCCGAGGCCGACCGCCGCGGCCACAAGGGTCTTGGTGTGCACTGGATGTTCCTCCTGGGTCTGGCCAGGAAGAGACGCGGCCCTGCCCGGTCTCCGCGGACGGAACCCGGGCAGGGCGCAACAGCTTGAGTGGTGACCGAACTTCCTACCCAGAATGACCTGGGCGAGGTTCAGAGGGTCTGCGGGCCTTGGTGCCGCACTCTCAGCGCTGTGGCGCTCCCCTGTCGGAATATGCAGATGTATGACAGATATGAAGTTGTGTGGACCGGCCCAGGTTACCGCTCGGTTGCGGCGAGCTGACCACACGCCCCGTCGATCTCCTGACCGCGGGTGTCCCGGACGGTCACCGGAACGCCGTGCGCGGCGATGGCCTCCACGAACGCCTTCTCGTCCTCGGGGCGGGAGGCGGTCCACTTGGAGCCCGGCGTCGGGTTCAGCGGGATCAGGTTGACGTGCACGGGCCGGCCCTTGAGCAGCCGGCCGAGCCGGTCACCGCGCCACGCCTGGTCGTTGATGTCCCGGATCAGCGCGTACTCGATGGACAGCCGGCGGCCCGACTTCTCCGCGTACTCGAAGCCTGCGTCCAGCACCTCGCGCACCTTCCACCGCGTGTTCACGGGGACGAGGGTGTCGCGCAGCTCGTCGTCGGGGGCGTGCAGGGAGATCGCGAGCCGGCACTTGAAGCCCTCGTCCGCGAAGCGGTGGATGGCGGGGACGAGCCCGACCGTCGACACGGTGATGCCACGCTGCGACAGCCCGAGCCCGTCGGGAGCGGGATCGGTGAGCGCGCGAATGGCTTGGACGACCCGCTTGTAGTTGGCGAGCGGCTCGCCCATCCCCATGAAGACGATGTTGGAGAGCCGCGCGGGCCCGCCGGGCACTTCCCCGTCCCTGAGCGCCCGCATCCCGTCCACGATCTGGTGCACGATCTCGGCGGTGGACAGGTTCCGGTCGAGTCCGGCCTGACCGGTCGCGCAGAACGGACAGTTCATCCCGCATCCGGCCTGGCTGCTGATGCACATGGTCACCCGGTCCGGGTACCGCATCAGCACCGACTCCACGAGCGTGCCGTCGAACAGCCGCCACAGGGTCTTGCGGGTGGTCCCCTGGTCCGTCGACAGATGCCGGACCACCGACATCAGCTCCGGGAACAGCGCCTCCCGCAGCTTCTCCCGCGAGCCGGCCGGAATGTCCGTCCACTCCTCGGGGTCGTGCGCGAACCGGGCGAAGTAGTGCTGCGACAGCTGCTTGGCGCGGAACGGCTTCTCCCCGGCCTCCGCGACAGCGTCCTTGCGCTCGGCAGGCGTGAGATCGGCAAGATGCCGCGGCGGCTTCTTGGCTCCGCGCGGCGCGACGAAAGTGAGTTCTCCGGGCTTGGGCATGGTGGTTCTAGTGTCGCAGATCGACACCGGGTGCCCAGGCCGGAGCGGGGTGGGGGTGGTCACCCGTGGGTGCCTACTGTCAGCGTTGGTCGGCCTCGGGCGCCCCAGGTTCGGTGCTTGGAAGGTGCAGGCACGCCTTGGTAGGCGGGTCTGAAGTGGCCTTGCCGGTACCACCCCCGGCCGCCAGGTGCCGCAATCTTCCATCACCCATGCCGTCACCGTTGCCGTCAGAGCACTCCCATATGCCCGCTAGGCGTACGCAGCACCGCTTTCCACTTCTGGCCGCTCTGTACCTGGGTGGGTGACAGACTGGTGGGATGTCCGATGGTGCTGCCGAATCGCCTCAACCTCACGACCTGCTCGACTTCATGAACGAAGTGTCACACGAGCTGCAATTCGAGTATGAGCGCATTACTCGCAGGTCTAAGCAGGATCCGGGAACCGCTGGCGATGAAGGTGAAAGCTTGTGGAGAGAGATCCTCTCGGGCTGGCTGCCCCGAGACCTTCCCGTCGCAACAAAGGGCAGAATACTTGGCGCTGACGGCAATTCCAGTCCACAAGTAGATGTACTTGTACTCCATTCAGGCTATCCAGAGAAGCTGATCGCGAAAAAGCAGTATCTCGCGGGCGGCGTACTAGCGGCGTTTGAATGCAAGCTAACGCTGCGCAAGCGTGACATCGCTAAAATCGGCGAGAATGCGCACACCATTAGAGAGATCGCTGCTCGCGCGAAAGACGAATCACCGTACAAGGCACTGCATTCGCCGATCGTTTATGGGGTCTTGGCGAACAGTAGCGAGTGGAGCACGCGAGGAGATGCACTTAAGGTCGACTCAGTTATTTCCGATCTATTCTCAAGCACAGTCAGCCACAGGATGTCCTAGACGTTATTTGCATCGCCGACTTGGCTTGCTGGACTCGGTTTACGACCGTGGCGTGCGGCACGCCTTACTGGCCAGCCGATCTATGGGAGAAGTCGCGCAATTTGTACGGATGGCCAGAGGAAGGTGTTATCCACGATCAATATTCGAGATGGATAGAGATGGAAGGGGTGGACGACTCTGCCCCTAACGCGATACATGTTCTCATCAGTAAGCTACTGAGGCGGATCGCTTGGGAAATGCCACAATATCGCGGGCTTGCCGACTACTGGAATATCGCGGACGTTCCAGGCAAAAATGGGGGTGCGGGCGCGGTGCGAAATTGGCCGCTATCTGTCATGCCGGATGAGGTTGTGCAACGGGTTAGGCACCGGTTACCACTAACTCGGTGAATTCACGCATTAGGTCGGCGGAGCGGCTTTGGGCTGGAGCTGCTTTGGGGCGAGTGATCATGGCCCCGTAAGCCGATGGCGAGTCGGGCAGTCTGTGGACCTGCTCGTGAAGCACGACGTTGGGGCCATGATCTTAGAGGCTCGCCCCAAAGCGGCTGCCTAAAGCCGTGGAGCCGCGGGGCCTTGACGAAATAGGGAAAGTCTTACCGCATCATGGTCAACCGGATCGGAGTCGTTCTGCTCCTGACGGGAGCGGTCATGTCGCGCAAGTCTCGATCAGCCGAGGTAGGGCCGCTCGCGGTGTTCCAGGTAGTGGCGGATTCGAAGTCGCTGCGTGTGGTGCATCGGCAGTTGGGCGATCTCCTCCGGCTGGACGAACCGCAGCTCCGTGGACTCGTCCGAGATGGCGAGCCGGCCGCCGGTCGCGCGGGCGGTGAAGCAGATGTTGAACTGTCGGCGCACCTCACCGTCCGAGTAGGCGATGACGTGGCGAGGGTCGGTGTACGTGCCCACGAGCCCGGTGATCTCTACGTCCAGACCGGTTTCTTCGTTCACCTCGCGGACGGCCGCTCCCGGGAGCGAGTCGGTCATGTCCATGCCGCCGCCAGGCAGCGCCCAGAGATCGTTGTCTCGGCGGCGCTGAAGGAGTATGCGCCCTTCGTCGTCGGTGACCACGGCGGACGCGGCGACCACCAAGCTGTTCGGCTCCGGCGCCGCCGGGTCGTCGTAGTACTCGGTCCGTGCCATGGTCACCCTTCTCGTATCGGCGTCGCGGTCCCCCACACCGCGTCGAAGCTGCTGGCGTAGGTGTCGAACAGGCCGCCCGTTCCGCTGCGCCGAAGATGCCATACGGGAGCACCGTAGGCGTTCACACCCCAGACGTGGGCATTGACCAGCGCCTGGTCATCCGCACGGTAGATCGAGTTGTAGAGCGTGGTGGCATGGGTCCGCACCTCGATGCCAGGTACCGCGGCAAGGGGGCGATAGTGCATGAGGGCGAGTCGGCATCGGGATTCGATCCCATGACCGAACCTCTCTTCGGCACCGCGCTGTTGAACGTTCGTGCTGTCCGGGTCGCCGATCGCGATACGCACCGCGCACCCATCGGCGGCTCGCTCTCGCAGCAGGTCGTTGAGCCGTGGGTACGCCTCGTGCAGGAAGACGGCCGCGTACACCAACACGTCGATGTGCTCACGGGCTTGGGTGAGCATGTCCACCAAGGTGGACACGGGGACGTCCGCCCGCTGGTCGTAGAGAGCCACAAGTTCGGGACTGACGGCGCGGGCGGGGCGGGCCTGTCGGAGCGCCGGCCAGAGAGCGTGCACGTCTTCCCCTAGCGTTTCCGCTGCCAACCATAGCCGTGACGCGACGCGGGGTCCGCCCCGGATTGACCCATCGTTCAACGGACTTGGGATCGACGTCGACCTTTTCCGCAAGGGCGGCGTACGTCCAACCGCCGGCTGCCATGACAGCTCGTAACCGCTCGTTCGGCATTCCCATCTCTCCTGACGCTCAGGGACGGCACTAGGGACGTTCTACCCGACACAGGACGTCCCAAAGTGGGCTTTGTCGGAGGTTCCGACGTCCTGGTGGAGAGCGGGATGCTCATTCACATGGCGAGCAACCAGCAGACCAGACCAGGCATCGGTGAGCTGGCGAAAGACACTGCCCGTGGGCGTATCGGCGTCGTCATGGGTGAGGTCGGCGTCCGGGTGCGGATAAGGCCCGTCGGCGGCGGCGTCGAGTGGGACGCCATGCCGGACAACGTGGTGGCCCCGACCGCGCGGGAAGAACTGAGCGCCCGCCTGGCCATCAAGAACGGCAACAGCCGAAGCGGACTGTGATGCGCGCCATCGATCGGTACGGCATAAGTGCCAGGGCACAGCGACCATCAAGGAGATTCGTATGACGGCAACGGCCAACGCCCAGAGGACCGGCCGCGCGGTGGCCGGCGAGGAACTGTTCGACAGCCTCACCCACTTCGTGGTGATCCACAACGGACAGCCGTACGAGCGCGCCGAGCGGATCGCGGACCAGGCGGTGGCCTTCGCGGTCACCGCGGCGACCGCCACCGTGCCCATGAGCCCCTCGGACGACGTGGACCTCGGCCTGCACGCGCTCATCCTGCACACCAAGGAGTACGCCGAGCTGTGCGAGCGGTTCGCGGGCCGCTTTCTCCACCACAACCCGAAGCCGGGTGGAGGGGCACGTGACCCGGAGATGGTCGCCGCCTCCGCACACGCGATGAAGGCGGCCGGGTTCATGGTCTTCGACGACCTGTGGACCGTGGACGGCACGAGCCTCGCGCAGTGCGACTCGGACTGCGGCCGTCCGTACGGTCAGGCGTAGCGACAAGAGCCCAGCGGCGCGGCCGGCCCTCGATGCGGGGTCGGCCGTACCGTCCGGAAGGAGAACAGACGTTGTCCGGGACACCTCCTGAACTGCCGATCGTCGTGCTCGATGCGCTCATGCCCACCGCTCAGCGCCTGGTCCTCGATCGCCGGGGCTCGATGGTCTGGGAGGTCAGGAGCCATCGCGGTCATTACGCCGTGAAGGTCGGCTATCCCATCGAGGCAACGGCCGACTGGCCTTCCCAGCCGTGGACGGCGCTCGCACCCGCACGCGAAGGCTCCGTGCTGTACCGCCTCGGGTTCCATGACGTCGCGTACGGCGAGTGGGAGGGCGGCACGTGGAACTTCCAGCCGTGGCACGAGGGGCCGGATCTCTACCAACTGTGGGAGCCCTGTCGCACGCCGAACTCGCGCATCGAGCCGCACATCAGCGTGGCCCGGGGCTGCGTGAACGCGCTGGCCGAGCTGCACGCCAAGGGCTGGGCTCACGGTGACGTCCAGCCCGCGCACTTCATCATCGGCCCGGAACGGACGCACCTCATCGACCTGGCCCTCGCGCACGGCGGACGCGTAGCCGAGGGATACGACTTCCCGTTCCGCGGCTGTCTCGTCCACTACGAGGCGCCGGAGATCGCGCGCAGCGTGCTCGCCACCGGAGTAGCTGAGCCCACGCGGGAAGCCGACATCTACGCCCTGGGCGCATCCCTGCTCATCTCCGCCACGGGCTGGCGGCCCGTCGAATACCCGGACGACGCACCACGTCCCGAGCAGAGAAAGGCCGTGGCGAGCGGCAGGCGGCGCCCTGTGAAGGTGGGTGGCGAACTGGGTGAGCTGATCGACGCCATGCTCAGCCCCGCGCCCGAGGACAGGCCCACGATCGACGAAGTCGGTAAGGCCCTGAGCTGAACCATCCGCCAACCATGGAGTGCCTGCTACCGGTGATCCGAACAGAACTCCAGCCCCACAATGCCGACGGGCCCCGCCCCGCCGAAGCGGAACGGGGCCCGAGAGCCGTAAGGCAGGGTTCAGGACCCCACGAACGCCACCATCAGCAGCCAGACCACCGGGGCCGTCGGCAGGAGGGAGTCCAGGCGGTCCATGATGCCCCCGTGGCCGGGGAGCAGGGTGCCCATGTCCTTGATGCCGAGGTCCCGCTTGATCATGGACTCGCCGAGGTCGCCCAGCGTGGCGCTCACGGCGACCGCGAGGCCGAGCAGGAGGCCCTGCCACCAGGCGCCGTCGTCGATCAGGAACCGCATGCACAGCGCGCCCGCGACCATGGCGAACAGCACCGCGCCGACCAGGCCCTCGCGGGTCTTGCCGGGGCTGATGCGCGGGGCGAGCTTCTTCTTGCCGAAGCGCCAGCCGACCGCGTAGGCACCGGTGTCGCTGACCACCGTCAGGATGAGGAAGGTCAGGACCCGCCAGGCCCCGTCGTGGGCGGTGAGCAGCAGCGCGACGAACGTGGCCAGGAACGGCACGTAGAACGCGGCGAAGACACCGGCCGTGACGTCCTTGAGGTAGTTCTCCGGCGGCTGCGTCATCCGCCAGACCAGGACCGCGAGCGCGGTGAGCGCCATGGCGATCCAGGCGCCCTCGGCCCCGCGCGCGTACCCGGCGATCACCATGGCCGCGCCGCCCACCGCGAGCGGTACGAGCGGCGCGTTGATCTCCTTGCGCTCGCGCAGCCTGCTGGTCAGCTCCCAGAGCCCGACGACCACGGCGACCGCGATCACGCCGACGAAGACGGCCTTGACGACGAACAGGGACGCGATGATCACCGCGCCGAGTCCGACGCCGACCCCTATGGCCGAGCTCAGGTCACGGCCCGCGCTCTTCTTCTGCGGCGCGGGCGCCGGCTGCGGGGAGTCGGGCATGGGCTCCGGATTCTGCGAAAGGCTCGGATACGGGCTGCCGTGCTGCGGGGCGAGCGCCCCGTCGTACGCCGGACCCGCCGGGGCAGCACCCTGGGCGGGTCCACCGTCGGTGGACCCCCAGTAGCCGGCCTGCCCCGCCTGCGGCGGCGCCCCCCAGGAAGAGTCGCTCATCAGACTTCGAGCAGCTCCGCTTCCTTGTGCTTGAGAAGCTCGTCCACCTGCGCGACGTACTTCGCGGTCAGGTCGTCGAGTTCCTTCTCCGCGCGGCGGCCCTCGTCCTCGCCGACCTCGCCGTCCTTGATCATCTTGTCGATGGCGTCCTTGGCCTTGCGGCGCACGGAACGGATCGAGACCTTGGAGTCCTCGGCCTTGCCCTTGGCGACCTTGATGTAGTCGCGGCGGCGCTCCTCGGTCAGCTCGGGGAACACCACACGGATGATGTTGCCGTCGTTGCTGGGGTTGACGCCCAGGTCGGAGTCACGGATCGCCTGCTCGATGTTGCGCAGCGCGGTCTTGTCGAACGGGGTCACGACGGCCATGCGCGGCTCCGGCACGGAGAACGAGGCCAGCTGGTTGATCGGCGTCGGGGCCCCGTAGTAGTCGGCCACGATCTTGTTGAACATCGCCGGGTGCGCACGCCCGGTGCGGATCGCGGCGAAGTCCTCCTTGGCGACCACGACGGCCTTCTCCATCTTCTCCTCGGCTTCGAGGAGGGTCTCTTCGATCACCACTTGCTCCTGCGTGTCTTGAGTAAGGCCCGGCTGCGGTTCCCCGATCGGGCGGCGGCCGGCTGCGTCGCGTCTGCTTCCTGCACGGTTCCCCACCGGCAGGACATTGTCCATCCCCCGGCCAGGGTGCGTCCGGTCCGGCACCCGGACAAGTCGCACCCCTGGGCGGGGAGTGCCGGTCAGTCCCGGCTGCCCTGGTCACCCACAAGCGTGCCGATCTTCTCACCCTTGACCGCCCGCGCGATATTGCCCTCGGCGAGGAGCTCGAACACGAGGATCGGAAGGCGGTTGTCCCGGCACAGGGTGATGGCGGTGGCGTCGGCGACCTTGAGGTCGCGGGTGATGACCTCGCCGTAGCCGAGCGCGTCGAACTTGACGGCGTCGGGGTTGGTCTTGGGGTCGGAGTCGTAGACCCCGTCCACCCCGTTCTTGCCCATGAGGAGCGCCTCGGCGTCGATCTCGAGGGCGCGCTGGGCGGCGGTGGTGTCGGTGGAGAAGTACGGCATGCCCATGCCGGCGCCGAAGATGACCACGCGGCCCTTCTCCAGGTGGCGCACGGCGCGCAGCGGGATGTACGGCTCGGCGACCTGGCCCATGGTGATGGCGGTCTGCACGCGGCTGTCGATGCCCTCCTTCTCCAGGAAGTCCTGGAGGGCGAGGCAGTTCATGACGGTGCCGAGCATGCCCATGTAGTCGGAGCGGGCGCGGTCCATGCCGCGCTGCTGCAGCTCGGCGCCGCGGAAGAAGTTGCCGCCGCCGATGACGACCGCGATCTCGGCGCCGTCGCGCACGACGGCGGCGATCTCACGGGCGATCTTGTGCACCACGTCCGGGTCCACGCCGAGGCCCCCACCGCCGGAGAAGGCCTCTCCGGACAGCTTCAGCAGAAACCGGCCGCTTACTTTGCCATCGTCGCTCTTCTGGGCCTTGGTGGTCATGGGGAATCCCGTCTTTCACGTGGTGCACATACGAAGAAGGCCATTGCCGGTGGGGTCGCTTCTCGCTCCCTTGCGCGGCAATGGCCTCCTCGTCAGATCTGCTGCCGTCCGTCACACGCCCGGCCGGCGGTGTGCGCGGACGACTGCTGTCGACCCTATCCGGGTCTCGCGTCGAACGCGGTACGGACTCAGATGCCGACCTTGATGCGCGAGAAGCGCTTCAGGGTGACACCGGCCTCGTCCAGGACCTTCTGGACGGACTTCTTGTTGTCCAGGGCGTACGGCTGGCCGAGCAGCGTGGCGTCCTTGAAGAAGCCGTTCAGACGACCCTCGACGATCTTGGCAATCGCGGCCTCGGGCTTGCCCTCGGCGCGGGTGGTCTCCTCGGCGACGCGACGCTCGGTCTCGACGACCTCGGCCGGGACGTCGTCCTTGGAGAGGTACTTCGGCGCGAACGCGGCGATGTGCTGGGCGATGCCCTTGGCGACGTCGGAGTTCGGCTTGTCCAGCTCGACGAGGACACCGATCTGCGGGGGCAGGTCGGGCATCGTGCGGTGCATGTACGCGGTCACGAAGCCGTCGGAGAACTGCGCGAAGCGGTCCAGGACGATCTTCTCGCCGAGGTTGGCGTTGGCCTCGTCCACGAACGCCTGGACGGTCTTGCCGGCCTCGATCTCGGAGGCGAGCAGCGCCTCGAGGTCGGCCGGGTTCGTCTTGGCGATGTGCTCGGCGATGGTGTTGGCCACGGCCTGGAACTTCTCGCCCTTGGCGACGAAGTCCGTCTCGCACTTCAGCTCGACGATGACACCGGAGGAGTTGTCGTCGGCGATGATGGAGACCACGGCGCCGTTCTCGGCGGAGCGGCCCTCGCGCTTGGCGACGCCCTTCTGGCCCTTGATGCGCAGCGCCTCGACGGCCTTCTCGACGTTGCCCTCGGCCTCGTCCAGAGCCTTCTTGCAGTCCATCATGCCGGCGCCGGTGAGCTCACGGAGCTTCTTGACGTCGGCGGCGGTGTAGTTCGCCATGAGTCTGTGAGTCTTTCTGGAAGTCTTGAAAGATCGGAGATCCGCACGGGCCCGCGACCGGCGCGGGGCCGGATCGCGGGCGTCATGTCGGCCTACGGGTGACCGGCGGGGACGGGGTTCATGCCGCCCCCACCGTCAGCACCGTGGGTCAGGCCTGCTCGCCCTCGGCCACCTCGGCGGCGGCCTCCTCGACGGCCTCGGAGACCTTGGCGTCGGGGGCGGGCGTCTCGGCGGCGGCCTCGACGGCCTCGTCCTTCTTCTCGCCCTCGAGCAGGTCGCGCTCCCACTCGGCCAGCGGCTCGGCGACAGCGGCCTTCTCGCCCTTGTCACCGGTGGCGACGCGCGAGCGGGAGATGAGACCCTCGGCGACGGCGTCGGCGATCACGCGGGTGAGCAGGGTGACGGAGCGGATGGCGTCGTCGTTGCCCGGGATCTTGTAGTCGACCTCGTCGGGGTCGCAGTTGGTGTCGAGGATGGCGACGACCGGGATGTTGAGCTTCCGGGCCTCGCCGACCGCGATGTGCTCCTTCTTGGTGTCCACGATCCAGACGGCGCTGGGCACCTTCTGCATCTCGCGGATACCACCGAGGGTCTTCTCCAGCTTGGCCTTCTCGCGGGAGAGGACCAGCAGCTCCTTCTTGGTCAGACCGGAGGCGGCGACGTCCTCGAAGTCGATCTGCTCAAGCTCCTTGAGGCGCTGCAGACGCTTGTAGACGGTCGAGAAGTTGGTGAGCATGCCGCCCAGCCAGCGCTGGTTGACGTAGGGCATGCCGACGCGGGTGGCCTGCTCGGCGATGGCCTCCTGCGCCTGCTTCTTCGTGCCGACGAACATGACCGTGCCGCCGTGGGCGACGGTCTCCTTGACGAACTCGTAGGCGCGGTCGATGTACGACAGCGACTGGAGCAGGTCGATGATGTAGATGCCGTTGCGCTCGGTGAAGATGAAGCGCTTCATCTTCGGGTTCCAGCGACGGGTCTGGTGACCGAAGTGGACGCCGCTCTCCAGCAGCTCCCGCATCGTGACGACGGCCATGGCCATCTCCTTGAGTTTCTCGGTTGTGCCGCGTCCGCCGGACGGCGGTCGCGCCTGACGCCCGCGTGCGCCCAGCCACGAAGGACCGAGGGGCGCTGATACGAGTCGGGTGACCGGCCTCGTACCGGGGCGTGCGAAGTCGACCCGGTGACCCGGATCGCCGTAAGAAGTGTACGGGACGGGCAGGGCACCGGGTGACGCCCCTGTCCACAACCACGCGGTCGTCCACAGCCCGCAGCGGGACCGGCCGGGACACGGCAGGGTTCTCCCATGCGACGAGCACTGCGATACATGACGCTATGGGTGGCTTTACCCCTGGGTACGGCCCTGGCCACGCTCACCCCGGCGGCCTGGGCGGACGTCCCGGAACCCGTCCCCCGGCCCCCCTCGGACACGGGTGCGCCGGTCCCGAAGGCCGCCCGGACCTGGCCGGTGGGCACCCGCCCCGCCGTACTCCGCGGCTGGGAACCACCCGCTTCCGTCTACGGCCCGGGCCACCGCGGTGTCGACCTGGGCGCGGAAAAGGGCGCACCGGTGCGCGCGGTGGCGCCCGGCCGGGTGTCGTACGCGGGCCGGATCGCCGGAAGAGGCGTCGTCGCGGTGGAACTGACGGGCACCGGCCTGCGGACGACGTACGAGCCGGTCACGCCCTCGGTGGAGAAGGGAGCCGAGGTGGAGGCGGGGGACGTGGTGGGCACGGTCGAACCCCCGGCAGGACCGCACTGCGCCCGGGCCTGCGTGCACTGGGGCCTGCTGCGCGGGAAGACCTACCTCAACCCGCTGGAGCTGCTGCCGCCGTGGCTGCTGGATCGGGGTCCGTCGCGGCTGCTGCCGGTGGTGGGGGTGCGGGTGCCGGTGTAGGGGTGGGGGTGAGGAGGGGGGAGGGGGGTGGGGGGTGGGGGGGTCAGCCCCGTACGCCGCGCAGCGCCATCGTCACCGCGGCGTCCGTGATCGCCTCCGGGTCCTCGGCCGCGCCCAGCTCGATCCGGCGTACGGCCGCGTCCACGACGCCCTGGAGCAGCATCGCGGCGAGGCGGGGCTGGGCGTGGCCCAGGTCTCCGAGCGCCTCGACGATCATCGCGACGAGGCCGCCGTGCGCGGCGCGGATCTTCTCCCGTGCGCCGGCGTCCAGTTCGCTCGCGGAGATCGCCACCACGGCTCTGTGCCGCCGGTCGCCGACCAGCGCGAGCTGCCGGCGGACGTACGCCTCGACCTTGCCCTCGGCGGACGCTTCGCCGGCCATCGCGGCCTCGACCTCGGCCGCCCAGACGGGGAAGTCGACCTCGCACAGCTCCTCGACCACGGCGGCCCGCGACCGGAAGTACTCGTACACCGACGAGCGCGCGAGTCCCGTGCGCTCGGCCAGGGCGGGGAAGGTCAGCGCCTCCGTCCCGCCCTCGGACAGCAGCGTCCGGGCCGCGTCCAGCAGGGCGGCTCGCTGCATCGACCGGTGCTCGGCCACGGAGGCCGCTCGAATCCTTGGCACCCCACCACTTTACGGATCCGCCGCGCCGGAGGGGAGATCGTCAGCGTCCGAAGCTCGCCAGCTTGGCCCTCAGCTGGAGGACGGACTTGGTGTGGATCTGGCTGACGCGGCTCTCGGTGACGCCGAGGACGTTGCCGATCTCGGCGAGGGTGAGCCCCTCGTAGTAGTAGAGCGTGACCACCGTTTTCTCCCGGTCGGGCAGTGTGTTGATCGCCCGCGCCAGGAACCGGCGCAGTTCGCGGTCCTCGGCTACCTCCACCGGGTTGTCGGCGGCGGTGTCCTCCAGGGTGTCCATGAGGCTGAGCCGGTCGCCGCTCTCGCCGCCGACGTGCAGCAGCTCCTCCAGGGCGACGACGTTGGCCAGGGACAACTGGCTGAAGACGGCGTGCAGTTCCTCGACCTCCACGCCCAGTTCGGCGGCGACCTCACCCTCGCTGGGTGTCCGCCGCAGCCGTGCCTCCAGGGTGGCGTAGGCGCGCTCGACGTTGCGCGCCTTCTGCCGGACCGAGCGGGGGATCCAGTCCAGCGCCCGCAGTTCGTCGATCATCGCGCCCCGGATGCGGGTGATCGCGTACGTCTCGAACTTGATCTCGCGGTCGATGTCGAACTTCTCGATCGCGTCGATGAGCCCGAACACCCCGGAGGAGACGAAGTCCGCCTGCTCGACGTTGGGCGGCAGGCCGACGCTCACCCGGCCCGCCACGTACTTGACCAGCGGCGAGTAGTGCAGGATCAGCTGCTCCCGGAGCCGGTCGTCCCCCGTCGCCTTGTACGACCGCCACAGCTCGTCGAGTGTCGAGGGAGCGGGCGGCCGCGCGCTGCCACCGTCGCGGGCGGCTGGGGGGATCGCCGCCCGGTCGGACCCGGAGGTGTGCTGGGGCATTCGTCGCCTAGTGCCGTTCTGCCGTGAAGTGCCGTGAAGTGCCGTGCGGTACGAAAAGAGGTGCGGGGTGTGCGGGACGGGTGGGGTGCGGGGTGTGTGGTTCGGGTGGGGTGGGCCACCCGGGTGGGATGCCGGACCGGTGCCGGGTCGCGCGATCCTCACCCGGGACTTCGTGAGCGTAGCGTGACTGAGCTGTCGCGGTGTGCGAACAGCGAGGCACCACCCGTGCGCGAACCCCCTCCACCGGCCGCTCCCCCGCACGCCGTTCCCGCTCGCCGGGAGCCGCCCGGGGCGCCAACTCCGGGAAAACCCAAGGGTGTAGGGGCATTCCCCCGGACGGCCGAACCCGCCGGTCAGCCCGGGGCGGGCCCCGCCCGGACCGCGATCACCGCCTGGCGTGTCAACTTCCAGCCGTCGTCGTGTCGTTCGACATAGCCAAGCGCTCGAAGTTCGTACAGTCTCGCGACCGCCTCCTCCCTGGTCGTCCGTGCGCCGCGTGCGATCTCCCCGGCCTGCGCCGCGCGGCCGCCGGGCAGGGCGGCGAGCACCTCGCGCGCGGCCGGCTCCAGCAGGTCGCGCGGGAGCACCGGGCCGCGCCGGGGCGGGGCCAGCTCGCCGATCGCCCCGACGAGCTCGGCCACCTCGTCCGCGTCGGTGACCAGGAACGCCTCGCCGCGCAGCAGCTCGTGCACCCCGGCCGACAGGGCGCTGGTGACCGGTCCGGGAACCCCCATCGTCGATCTGCCGAGGCGCTGGGCGGCCCGCGCGGTCACCAGTGAACCGCTGCGGCAGGCGGCCTCCACGACGACGGTGCCCCGGGTGAGGGCGGCGATCACGCGGTTGCGCACGATGAACCGGCTCGGTGTCGGGTGGTCGCCCGGCGGCAACTCCCCCACCAGCAGGCCCTGTTCGGCGATCCGGTCGAGCAGTGCGGTGTGGCCGCGCGGGTAGGGCCGGTCCACTCCGCAGGCCAGGACGGCGACAGTGGCCCCGTCGGCCGCGAGCGCGCCCCGGTGGGCGGCGCCGTCGATGCCGTAGGCGCCGCCGGAGACCACCACCCAGCCGCGCTCGGCCAGTCCGGCGGCGAGGGCGGCGGCCGTGTGGGCGCCGTACTCCGTGCAGGCCCGCGCGCCGACGACCGCGACGGATCTCAGCGCCCACATCCTCAGGCCGGGCCGTCCCCGCACCCACAGGCCCACGGGCCGGGCGTCGCCGAGGTCGTCCAGCTGGGCGGGCCACTCGGTGTCCCCGGGGCACACGAACCGTGTCCCGGCCTCGTGCGCGACGGCGAGGTCCCGCTCCGGCTCGGCCCGCTCGGCGCGGGCGAGCAGCCCCTGCCAGCGTTTGCCGCTGACCCCGGGCAGCGGCTCGCCGCCGCCCCGCAGCCGCCGGGCCACTTCCGGCGCCCCCAGCTTCCGCAGCCAGCGCCCGGCCGTCTCGTCACCGGGCTCGACGACCCGGGTGAGGAAGATGCGCGCGGTGCGGTCGTCCCCGTCCGCCTTCCCGGCGGCGGCACTGGACGGGCTCCTGGCGGTGGCACCGGAGGGGCTCCCGGCGTCGTCCCCGGGGATGTCCCAGAGCCCGTCCCCTCCCCCGCTCACGCCGGCGCCCCGATCGCCATCGGCACGCCCCGGGGGACGCCCGTGCGCAGCTGGAGTGCCAGGCGGACGTCGTCCGCTCCGGGGCGGTCGTGTCCGGCCAGGTCGGCGATGGTCCAGGCGACGCGGAGCACCCGGTCGATGCCGCGCGCGGTGAGGACACCGCGCTCCAGGCCGCGTTCGGCCTCGTCCATCGCGCCGGGCTCCGCGTGGAAACGGGTGCGCAGCTCGCGGCCGGGGACCTCGCTGTTGGTGTGCCAGGGGGTTCCGGTGAGCCGGGCCGCCGTGCGCTGCCGGGCCGCGCCCACCCGCTCGGCCACGCGCGCGGTGGACTCGCCCCGCGCGCCGGGACCGGTGAGCTGGGCGCGGGTGACCGGGTCGACCTCGACGCGCAGGTCCACCCGGTCCAGGAGCGGCCCGGACAGCCGGGACTGGTAGCGCCGGATCGCGGAGGGCGGGCAGTCGCACAGGGAGTCGCGCTGGGAGAAGCGTCCGCAGGGGCAGGGGTTGGCCGCGAGGACCATGAGGAACCGGGCCGGGAAGCGGACCACCCCGGCGCTGCGCGCGATCACCACGTGCCCGGACTCCAGGGGCTGTCGCAGGGCGTCCAGGGTCTGGCTGTGGAACTCCGGGGCCTCGTCCAGAAAGAGCACGCCCCGATGCGCCAGGGACACCGCGCCGGGCCGGGCGATGCCGGGGCCGCCGCCGACGAGGGACTGCATGGTCGCGGAGTGGTGCGGGGCGCAGTACGGGGGCACGTCGACCAGGGGCTTGCCCGGGGGCAGCAGCCCGGCCACCGAGTGCACGGCGGTGACTTCCAGGGATTCCTGGCGGCCGAGCCGGGGCAGGACGGCGGGCAGCCGTTCGGCCAGCATGGTCTTGCCCGCGCCCGGCGGGCCTTCGAGGAAGAGGTGGTGTCCTCCGGCGGCGGCCACCTCCAGGGCGGTGCGGGCCGAGGTCTGGCCGACCACGTCGGCCAGGTCGTGGCCCTGGTCCTGCTGGGCTGCTCCGGCGCTGTGCATGGCGGCGGAGGCGCCGGTGCCGGGCATGCGCAGTCCGGCCAGGAGCGGGTCGGGGCGGCCCTCGGTGTCGGGTTCCTCGTCGGGCACGGGTTCGTCGGCGAGGACCGCGATCAGCTGCCGCAGGGTGCGCACTCCGAGGACGGAGATTCCGGGGACGAGGGCGGCCTCGGCGGCGGCGCATTCGGGCACCACGACCTGCTGGTAGCCGGCCTCGGCGGCGGCCAGCACGGCGGGCAGGATGCCCCGCACGGGCCGGACCCGGCCGTCCAGGCCGAGTTCGCCGATCATCACGATGTCGGCCAGGACGCGGGGGTCGATCCGTTCGGCGGCGCCGAGGATCGCGCAGGCCACGGCCACGTCGAAGCCGGAGCCGCCCTTGGGCACCGAGGCGGGGCTGAGGCCGACGGTGAGTTTCTTCTGCGGCCACTCGCCGCCGGAGTTCACCACCGCGGCGCGGACCCGGTCCCGGCTCTCCGAGAGGCTCTTGTCGGGCAGTCCGACGAGGGCGAAGGCGGCGACTCCGGGTTCCAGGTCGGCCTGGACCTCCACGACGACGCCCTCGACGCCGACCAGGGCCACCGAGCATGTACGGGCGAATCCCATCTCAGGCCACCCCCCGGGCGTGCTCCACGGCGGCCGCGCCCCGGCGGGGCAGCAGGACGCCGACCAGGTCGACGCGGACGCCGCCCGGCGGGGCTCCTCCGTGTGAATGGACCCAGCGTTCGGCCAGGCCCAGCAGTCGCCGTGCCTTGCGTGGGGTCACGGCGGCCATCGGATGTTCGAAGCCGCCGTTCCTGCGGGTCTTCACCTCGCAGACGACCAGTGTGTCCCCGTCCCGGGCCACGATGTCGATCTCGCCGGAGCGTCCGCAGCGCCAGTTGCGCTCCAGGATGCTCATCCCGGCCTCGGTCAGCCGCCGCGCGGCCAGATCCTCGCCGTACCGGCCCAGTCCACTGCGTGCCTTGCTCATGTCGGCACCACCTCCGGCACCCACCGTCACGCAGATCCCGGAGCGAAGTGGATCTTGGTGGACCGTCCGGCGGTTGTGGAAAACTCCGCCACTCGTGTGGGGGACGCCCCCGGGACGGCCGGGCAGGCCCGAGTCTCACGCCGGCCCGAGCCTCACGCCGGCCCGAGCCTCACGCCGACCCGGGCCTCAGGCCGGCCCAAGCCTCACGCCCGGGCCCGCCCCCACCCGTCAGCCGCTAGGCAGCTCCAGATCGCTCTTGTTCAGCTCCTCGATGTTCACGTCCTTGAAGGTGAGGACGCGGACCTGTTTGACGAACCGGGCCGGGCGGTACATGTCCCAGACCCAGGCGTCCGCCATGGTCACCTCGAAGAACACCTCACCCTGGACCGAGTGCACCTGCATCTCGTAGTCGTTGGTGAGGTAGAAGCGCCGTTCCGTCTCGATCACGTATTTGAACAGACCGACGACGTCTCGGTACTCCCGGTAGAGCTTCAGCTCCATCTCGGTCTCGTACTTTTCGAGGTCCTCGGCGCTCATGGCATCCCCTTCAGCCGTGCGATCCCCCCATTGTGCGCCAGTCCCGCGGACCCTCAGACGATTTCGGTGTCCAGGATCACGGGGCCGGCCGGGGGACCTTCGTCGAGCAGCGTGCGCAGCAGCCCGGCGAGTCTGGTCGGATACACCGTCTCATGGGCCCGTGCCAGTTCCCCGCACGTCCACCAGCGTGCTCCGCTGACACTGCGCCGCTCCAGCTCCGTCAGCCCGCCCGGCACGCTCTCGGCGGCCTTGGCCGTACGGGCCAGGAAGTACCACTCGTCCTGGTCCCAGCGGCGCCCCGCGAACGGGAACGAGCACCGCCGCCGCCACAGCACCGGCCCGAGCTCGACGTCGGTGATCCCGGTCTCCTCGGCCAGTTCCCGCAGCGCGGCCTGCGCACGCGTCTCGGTGCCCTCCAGGCCGCCGCCCGGGGTGAACCACCAGTCGTCGGACGGGTCGTCCGGCTCGTGCCCGTGCAGCAGCAGGATGCGGTCCTCGGGGTCGAGCAGCACCACCCGCGCCACCCGCCGCAGCCCGCCCGCGTAACCGTCGTCGTGCCCACCGTCATGGCCGTCGTCATGCCCACTGTCATGGCCGCCGTCATGGCCGTCAACGTGGCCGTCGCCGTGGCCGTCGTGCCCGCCACCGTCCACCGGCCCGCCGCCGTCCACCACGCCCTCCTCGCCCCGCCCGCCGTTCTCAGGCGGCACCGACGGCCTCCCGCCCGGTCCGCGCGCGGGAGCGGCTCAGCCGCGCCGCGACCGGCCCGTACGCGCCGCCTGCCAGCACCAGCACCGCGCCGACGACGATCATCGCCTCGATCAGCCGCAGCGGCCCCGGCTGCGACAGCTTCCCGAGCACCTCGAAGCCCGTGGGCCGCGCGATCATGCCCTTCATCGGCCAGACCACGGAGTCCACCCGGGCCGAGACGGCGGAGCGGGCCACGGTGCCGCGGGCCGCGTCGGTCAGATGGGCGGTGGAGTCCAGCGAGCCCTGCCGCTCGTCGCCGAGCAGGAAGAGTCGGCCCTTGGGCACGGTGACGGTCGGAAAGCCCTGGATCTCCGCCGTGCTGCCCTTGGGGAGATACGGTTCCTCGATCGGCCTGCCGTTCACCGTGAGCTTGCCGTCGGTGCAGCAGGCCACCTTGTCGCCGCCGACCGCGACCACGCGCTTGACCACGGCGGCGTTGGTGACCCAGCCCTTGTCGCGGAAGACGACCACGTCACCGCGCCGGACGTCGGCGCCGTCGACTCTCTGGGCAAGCACCCGGTCGCCCGCGTCGATGGTCGGGGTCATCGAACTGGTCGGCACGGTGTACGGCCGGTACACCAGCGCCGCCCAGCCGAACCCGGCCAGAAAGAGCACGAGGCCGAGCGCCACCGCGATGCCCGAGAGCACCCCGCCGACGCCGCCCGAGCCTTCGCCGCCGCGTGCGGCACTTCCCATGAGTCGTCTCCCGGTTCCCGCCCGCCGCCTGCCCGGCGGACCGCCATCCGGTCTGGATAGCACACCGGCCTGGGACACCGCGAGGGCGGTGCGCCCCGGAACCGGTGAAGATCCGGTGTCCGGGGCGCACCGCCCTCGGGCGGCCTGGACCCGCGTTCGCGGTCCCGGCCGTACTGCTGGTGCCGCCACAGCGGCTGCTTCGCTGCATGTGCGCCGCAGCGGCTGCTTCCCCGCATGTGCCGCCGCAGCGGCTACTTCGCGCCCTCGCCCGCCGTCACGCGGCTGCGGCGACGGCGCCACACGGCCAGCGGCACGACGCCCGCGAACGCGGCCGCCGGCGGGGCGTACGGCAGCGAGGCGGCGGCGGAGGCCTGGTCGCCGAGCCCGGGCTGGTCGAAGGTGTCCGGGATGGGCAGCGTGCCCCAGCGGTTGATCGGCCACGCCTTGACGATCGCGCGTCCCACGACGTCCTTCACCGGGACCATGCCGTGGTGCTTGTCGTCCTGGTTGTAGCGCGAGTCGCGCGAGTTCTGGCGGTGGTCGCCCATCACCCAGATGTAGCCCTTGGGGACCTTCACCTTGAACTGGCCGCCCTCGTCGTCCACGCTGCACGGCGTGTTGCCCGGGTAGACGAACGGCTCGTTCAGTGCCTTGCCGTTGACCATCAGCGGGCCGTCGTTCTTGCACTCGACGGTGTCGCCGCCGACGCCGATGACGCGCTTGATGAGGTCCTTCTCCTCGGCGGACGGCATGAGGCCGATCCAGCTGAGGCCCTTCTGGATCACGTTCTGTTCCGGCGTCGGCTCGCCGCGCAGCCACTGGTCGGGGTCGTGGAAGACCACGACCTCGCCGCGCTCGGGCTGGGAGCCGAACCACGGCGTGAGCTTGTCCACCAGGACGCGGTCACCCTGCTGGAGGGTGTTCTGCATCGAGTCGGACGGGATCGAGAACGCCTGCACCAGGAACGTCTTGATCAGCAGGGCGAGGACGAGCGCGATGCCGACCAGGATCGGCAGCTCCTTCCAGAAGGAGCGCGGCTTGTTCGGCCGGCGTCCGGCCTCGTCCCCGCCGTGCGAACGGCTCTCGGGCGGGGTTCCGTCACCGTCCGCCGCGGAGCCGTTCGCGGAGTTCACCGCGCCGGCCTGGGCCTCGGCTCCGGACGCCGCGGACCGGCCGCCGCGCTCCTCGCCGTCGTGCCCGGACCGTGCGCCAACCGCCACATCCCCCACGCCAACTCCTCACTCTCTGCCGCCGCCTGCCCCGGAGTCGGTGCAGGCCCACCACTCCCATAACGAGCGGGAGTTCCGCAGGGGTCGGGAGCCGGGTCATTCCGTTCGGATCGTCCGAGGCAACCCTATGCGACGGGCGGGGGAGGGCGGCCGCTCCCGACACGGAGTCGGTGACGCTTGCGAAGGTTTTAGGTTCCTCCAGGCGCGTCCAGTGGGCGAACGGCCAGCCGATCACCATGGCGCGGCCGACCACGGAGGCCTCGGCGACCGTGCCGCCGTAGGAGGTGTTCTGGTGGTAGCGGGAGTCGGCGGAGTTCCCCCGGTGGTCGCCCATCACCCACAGGCGCCCCTTGGGCACCGTGATGTCGAAGGGCATCGTGGAGGGGGCGTTGCCGGGGTAGAGATAGTCGGTCTCGGACAGCGGGACGCCGTTCACCGTGACCTTGCCGTCGGCGTCGCAGCACTTGACGTGGTCGCCGCCGACCCCGATGACCCGCTTGATGAGGTCCTTCTCGTTGTCGGAGGGCAGCAGTCCGATGAAGGTGAGCCCCTCCTTGAACTGCTTGACGCCGACGGGGTCGTTCTTCTTCGGCGTCTGCTCGTCGTTCAGCCAGCCGCCCGGGTCGTGGAAGACCACCACGTCCCCGCGCTTGGGCTCCGAACCGAACCACGGCGTGAACTTGTCGACCAGCACCCGGTCGCCGATCCGGATCGTCTGCTCCATGGAGCCCGACGGGATCACGAACGCCTGCACCAGGAAGGTCTTCAGGACCAGCGCGATGAGGACGGCGACACCGAGCAGCAGCGGGATCTCGCGCACGGCCGAGCGCCTGCGCTTGCGCTTGACCTTGCGCTGGAGCTTGCGCCGCTCCGCGCGTGACCTGCCCGGCGCCGGCCTGGAGGCGCGCCGTACCCCGGTGGGCAGCAGCTCCTCGGCGGAGGCGCCGCCGGGCACCCCGCGCGGCCTTCCACGACTACCCATGCGTGCCCTCCGCGGCCGGCACGCGCGCGTAGGCGGCGGGACGCTCCAGGCGCGTCCAGCGGTCGTACGGCCATACGATCCAGTCGGCCCGGCCGACGACGGCGCCGACCGGGATCATGCCGCCGCCCGGCGAGCCGAGATGGTCGCGGGAGTCGCTGGAGCGGCTGCGGTGGTCGCCGAGGAGGAACAGCCGCCCCTCGGGCACCACGACGTCGAAGGGCACACCGGACGGTGCGTTCCCGGGATGGAGGAACGCCGTCTCGTCGACCGCCCGGCCGTTCACCTCGATCCTCCCCTTCTTGTCGCAGCAGACGACATGGTCGCCACCCACCCCCACTACGCGCTTGATGTAGTCGGCGTCTCCGAAGTACCCGGTGCCGTCGAAGACGACCACGTCGCCGCGGCGCGGCTGGGCACCGAAACGGTACGCCAACTTATCTACGAGTACGCGGTCGCCGATCCTCAATCCCGGCTCCATGGATCCGCTCGGAATCTGGAACGGGCGCACCACGAAAGCGTTCAGGAGGAACAAAAAGACCAGGCAGGCCAGGGCGGTCAGGGTGATGCGGCCGCCCGGCAGCCACGCGGCGGCCCGCTCCACCAACGCGAAACGCGACCGCGCCTCCGTGCCCGGAGTCCCGGGCGGGGAGGAGCGGTCGCGCTGCGTCTGCTGTGCTTCGGTGTCCATCGGGGCCAGATGCTATCCGGCCCTGTCGTGACTCCGGGAAGGCACTCAGTTGTCGCGCTTCTCCTTGATCTTCGCGGCCTTGCCGCGCAGCTCACGGAGGTAGTACAGCTTGGCGCGGCGCACGTCACCACGGGTGACGAGCTCGATCTTCTCGACGATCGGGGTGTGCACCGGGAAGGTGCGCTCGACGCCGACGGAGAACGAGACCTTGCGAACCGTGAAGGTTTCGCGGACACCGGAGCCCTGGCGGCGGATCACGACGCCCTTGAACTGCTGCACACGGGAGCGGTTGCCCTCGATGACGCGCACGTGGACGTTGACGGTGTCACCCGGGCGGAAGGCCGGGATGTCGCTGCGCAGCGACGCGACGTCGACGGAGTCGAGCAGGTGAGACATTTCGTCTGCTTTCTTCGCTGATGCCACAGGTCATCAACGGAAGCTAGGTGGAACAACAGGGTCGCCGTGCGGGTCGGAACGGGCGTCGTGTCCCCCTGTGGCAGGGGCGCACGCCGGACGGACGCACAACAGCGGACTATTCTTCCACGCTCTCGGTCCTGCGCCAAAATCGCCCGAACGGGACCCCGTCCGGATCAGGCGCCCAGCCCAGGATGGAGAGCATCTCCCGGTCCTTCTTGTCGAAGACCTTCGGGTCGCAGCGCTCGATCAGGTCGGGCCGGTTGAGGGTCGTACGGCGCAGGGCCTCGTCGCGGCGCCAGCGGGCGATCTTCCCGTGGTGGCCGCTGAGCAGCACCTCGGGGATGTCCCTCTCGCGCCACACCGGCGGCTTGGTGTAGACGGGACCCTCCAGGAGGTTCGCCATCGCGCCGGGGGCGAAGGAGTCGTCCCGGTGGGACTCGGCGTTGCCCAGGACGCCGGGCAGCAGCCGCGCCACGGCCTCCGTGATGACCAGGACGGCCGCCTCGCCGCCGGCGAGTACGTAGTCGCCGATGGAGACCTCGTAGACCGGCATCCGGGTCGCGTACTCGTCCATCACGCGCCGGTCGATGCCCTCGTACCGGGCCGGGGTGAAGATCAGCCAGGGGCGCGTCGACAGTTCGACGGCCAGTTCCTGGGTGAAGGGCCGGCCGCTCGGGGTCGGGACGATCAGCGCGGGGGCCTGGGCGCCGGACTCGTAGCCGTCGGCCAGGACGGTGTCCAGGGCGTCGCCCCAGGCCTCGGTCTTCATGACCATGCCGGGGCCGCCGCCGTAGGGGGTGTCGTCGACCGTGTTGTGCCGGTCGTACGTCCAGGAGCGCAGGTCGTGCAGGTGCACGCCGAGCTGTCCCCGGGCCCGCGCCTTGCCCACGAGGGAGACGTTCAGCGGCTCCAGGTACTCCGGGAAGATCGTGACGACGTCGAGCCTCATGCGTCGTCCTCGTCCCGGGACGAGGCGATCTCGGCACGGTCGTCGATCAGACCGGGCGGGGGCGTGACGACGGCCTTCTGTTCGGCCAGGTCGATCTCGCGGACGATCTCCTCCACGAACGGGATCATGACCTCGGTGCCGTCCGGGCGCTCGACGATGAACAGGTCCTGCGAGGGCAGATGGGAGATCTCGGTGATGCGGCCGACCTCCGTGCCGTCCGCGGTGACCACGTCGAGGTCGATCAGCTGATGGTCGTAGTACTCGTCCTCCTCCTCGGGGAGTTCGTCCGGGTCCACGTCGGCGATCAGCAGGATGTTGCGCAGCGCCTCGGCTCCGGTCCGGTCGTTCACCCCCTCGAAGCGCAGAAGGAGACGGCCGCTGTGGACGCGGCCCGCGGCGATGGTCAGCGGCCCGGCGGAGGCCGGGTCGGTGGTCAGGACGGCGCCCGGCCCGAGCCGCAGCTCCGGTTCGTCGGTACGCACCTCGACGGTGACCTCGCCCTTGATCCCATGAGCACGGCCGATCCGTGCGACTACCAGCTGCACGAGTCCAATTCTCCTGTCATACGACTACGGGCCGGGGACGGCCCAGTGGCCCTCCCCGGCCCGAGCCGGATTGCTGTGATGCGTCAGCGGACGTGATCCACGTCGACCAGGTCGACGCGGACACCACGGCCGCCGATGGCGCCCACGACGGTGCGCAGGGCACGCGCGGTACGGCCGTTGCGGCCGATCACCTTGCCGAGGTCGTCGGGGTGCACCCGGACCTCCAGCACGCGCCCGCGGCGCAGGTTGCGCGAGGCGACCTGCACGTCGTCAGGGTTGTCGACGATGCCCTTCACGAGGTGCTCAAGCGCCTCTTCGAGCATGGTGCTCAGGCCTCGGTCGACTCGGACTCGGCAGCGGCCTCGTCCTTCTTCTCAGCCTTCTTCTTCTGGGTGATGGCCTCACCCTTGCCCTCGGTGTCGCCACCGAGCGCCTCGAACGACGGGCGGGCCGGCTTCGGCGCGGCGACGAGCAGCGGCGCGGGAGCCGGCTCGCCCTTGAACTTCTGCCAGTCGCCGGTCTTCTTCAGAATGGCGAGAACCGGCTCGGTCGGCTGCGCGCCGACACCCAGCCAGTAGGCGACGCGGTCGGCGTCCACCTCCATGACCGAGGGGTTGTACGTGGGGTGGTACTTGCCGATCTCCTCGATGGCCCGGCCGTCACGGCGGGTACGGGAGTCGGCGACGACGATGCGGTAGTGAGGCGAACGGATCTTGCCCAGACGCTTCAGCTTGATCTTGACTGCCACGGGAGTGAGTTCTCCTGGTTTTGACGTGTGTTGGGCACGGCGGAGTTGCCGCGTGGGGTTGCGGTACCCGAGTGCCCGATGGACGCGTCAGCCGGAGGAGAGAGGGGTCCTGTGCGACTGTCGAGTACAGCTAGCCATTGTGCCACACCCTGCGGGGCCTTGAGCTCCGGGTAGTGATCTTGAGCGTGCCCGCAGGGCAAAGGGCAAGGGCAAGTGATCGTACGGCTGCCACGAGCAGCCGCCTTGTCAGCTTGCCGCCGCCACTGCCTCCGGGATGCGGAACGGTTTGCCGCAGCCGCCGCAGACGATGGGGGCCTGTTCGAGGACCGAGGGGACCACGCGGACGTTGCGGCCGCAGTCGCAGACGGCCTTGACGCGCACGCCGCCGCCGGAGGAGCCGTGCCGGGCGGCCGGACCCCGGAAGGAGCGGGCGGTGTCGGCGGAGGTGGCCACCGTGTGCGCCTTCAGGGCGCGCTGGAGGCGTTCGATGGTCGGACGGTACCGCCGCTTGGCCTCGGGATTGAGCGTGACCAGCGAGAAACCGCTGCTGGGGTGCGGCTCCTCGGGGTGGTCCAGGCCCAGTTCCTCGGCGACGGCCAGGAAGCGGCGGTTGTGGTAGCGGCCGGCGCGGGAGGTGTCGCGGACACCCCGGGCGGCGGCGATGCCGTGGACTGCCTCGTGCAGCAGTCGCTCGAAGGAGAGCTCGTGTCCGCACGCGGACGACGACTCCCCGATCAGGGATTCCGGCGCGGCGAGATCCGGCAGCTCGGGGTGGTACCGCTGAATGTCGGCCCACGCCTGTGCCAGCTCCGCGGCGAGGACAGGTGGTGTCTGTGTCGTGCTCACGTAATGACAACGAGCGTGGGTGCCCTCGTGTTCCTATTCCGGGGCATCTCAAATAATTTGCACCTACCCGTCAGTTGCCGCCGATGCGGCCGACGCGGGGCGGGTACGCAAATCTGCGGAAGAAGCCGCACAGCTCGTACCAAGCCGGTGCTCAGCAGGGCTCCCGGCCCCCGCGACGTTACCGGTGCCCACCCGCCGCCCCGCACCCACCCCTCAGGTTGCCGGGGCGTGAAATCTCGCCACACACGCCCACACCCCCCAAGCCGGACGCCGCAACCACTGGACGCCGCCGCGCGCCCGGAGTTACCTGGCATACGTGGAGTGCGCGCACGACCACGGGGGGCCACACCCACGGGCACGTACGCGAACTGTCGGCGATTGGGGCGCTTACCTATGACACCTACGCTCGTGCGGGAGCACTTGTCCCACGCGGGTTCCGCACCACCCGGCGCGGACCCCCGAGCACGCGCGCGCGACTGGTCCGAGATCCAGGAGCGCATGTGGGAACCGCTCTACGAAAGTGTCCACGAACGACTCGACGTCGGACCCGGCACCCGCCTCCTCGGCCTGCGCTGCGGCTCCGGACTCGCCCTGCTGCTGGCGGCCGCCCGGGGCGCCGCCGTCACCGGGGCCGACTCATCCCCGGAACTGCTCGCGCTCGCCCGTGACCGCCTCGCGCCGGACACGGCACAGGGCGCGGAGGCGGCGGCCGCGGGCCCCTGGCTGCTGGACACGCTGCCCACCGAGGCGGACGCGCCCGGCTACGACCTGATCACCGTCCTCGAACCCATCGGCTGCCGCCCCGGCGACGCCGAAGCGCTCGGCGCCCTGCTGGCCGACGCCCTCCCCCTCGCGGCACGCGGCGCGGCCGTCGTCCTCACCGCCTGGGGACCGCCGGAGCGGTGCGCCACCTCCGCCGTGCTGGGTGTGGCCGCCAAGCTGGCCGACCCGCTGCACGGCGTGCACGGCCGGCGCCCGGGGCGCCGCGACGACCTGGAGGAGGTCGCCCAGCGCGCGGGGCTGCGCCCGGACGGCTCGGGCCGGGTCGCCTGCCCCTTCGGCTACGCCGACACCGACAGCGCCGTACGCGGGCTGCTCTCGACCGGTCTGTTCGACGCGGCGATCGCGGCGACCGACCGCAAGCAGGCCGAGAAGGAGCTGGCCGAGGCGCTGCATCCGTACCAGCGCGCGGACGGCATCGTGTGGATGCCGAACGTCTTCCGGTACCTGATAGCCCGGGTGCCCTGAGGTTCCGCTCCTCGGCAACGCGCGAGGGCGCCCCTCGTGGAGAGGGGCGCCCTCGGGGACGTCGTACGCGGGCTCGGTCAGCCCATGAACTTCTTGAACTCGTCCGGCAGCTCGAAGTCCTGGCCGCCCTGCTGCGGCGGGACACCGAAGGCGCCTCCGCCCTGCGCGGCGGCCTCGCGGCGCTGGGCCTCCTCCAGCTCCTGCTGCTGGCGCTTCATCGGGTTGCCCGAACGCTGCTTGCCCTTGGCCTTCTTCGGCTGCTTCTTGCTGCGGCCGGGGCCGCCGCCCATGCCCGGCATCCCCGGCATGCCCGGCATGCCGCCGCCCTGGGCCATGCGCGACATCATCTTGCGGGCCTCGAAGAAGCGCTCCACCAGGCCCTTGACCGCGCTGACCTCGACACCGGAACCCTTGGCGATACGGGCGCGGCGGGAGCCGTTGATGATCGTCGGGTCCTGGCGCTCGCCCGGGGTCATCGACTTGATGATCGCGGCCGTGCGGTCCACGTCGCGCTCGTCGATGTTGTTGATCTGCTCCTTGATCTGGCCCATGCCGGGGAGCATGCCGAGCAGCTTGGAGATGCTGCCCATCTTCCTGACCTGTTCCATCTGGGACAGGAAGTCGTCCAGGGTGAAGTCCTGGCCCTTCTTCGACGCCAGCTTGGAGGCCATTTTCTGGGCCTCTTCCTGGCTGAACGTCTTCTCCGCCTGCTCGATCAGGGTGAGCAGGTCACCCATGTCGAGGATGCGGGAGGCCATCCGGTCGGGGTGGAACGCGTCGAACTCGTCCAGCTTCTCGCCGTTGGACGCGAACATGATCGGCTTGCCGGTGACCTGGCGGATGGACAGGGCGGCACCACCGCGAGCGTCACCGTCGAGCTTGGAGAGCACCACGCCGTCGAAGCCGACGCCGTCGCGGAAGGCCTCGGCGGTGTTGACCGCGTCCTGGCCGATCATCGCGTCGACGACGAAGAGGATCTCGTCGGGGCGGACCGCGTCGCGGATGTCCGCGGCCTGCTGCATCATCTCCTGGTCGATGCCCAGGCGGCCCGCGGTGTCCACGATCACGATGTCGTGGACCTTGGACTTCGCGAAGTCGATGGAGTCCTTGGCGACCTTGACCGGGTCACCGACGCCGTTGCCCGGCTCCGGCGCGTACACCGCGACACCGGCGCGCTCGGCGACGACGCTCAGCTGGTTGACGGCGTTGGGGCGCTGGAGGTCACAGGCGACGAGCAGCGGCGAGTGCCCCTGCTCCTTCAGCCACCGGCCGAGCTTGCCCGCGAGCGTGGTCTTACCGGCACCCTGGAGACCGGCCAGCATGATCACGGTGGGGGGCTGCTTGGCGAAGCGGAGACGGCGGGTTTCCCCGCCGAGGATGGTGATCAACTCGTCGTTGACGATCTTGAGCACCTGCTGGCCCGGGTTGAGGGCCTTCGACACCTCTGCGCCGAGGGAGCGCTCCTTGACGTTCTTGATGAACGAGCGGACGACGGGCAGGGCCACGTCGGCTTCGAGGAGCGCGATGCGGATCTCGCGGGCCGTGGCGTCGATGTCCTCCTCGGACAAGCGGCCCTTGCCCCGGAGGGTCTTGAAGGTATTCGCCAAGCGGTCGGAGAGGGTATCGAACACGGCGCTCGTCGGTCCTCAGGTAGGGGGCAGGTGGATCGCCCTCCAGGGTATCGGGCTCCGCAACCGAATCGTCCCTCGCCGGTGCGAACACCGGCGAGGGACGGAAAACCCCGCGTCTGCGGGGACTGTGTGAGCACTCTGAGCGCGAAAGCCGTCGACGCCGGATCACCCCCGCCACTGCGAGGACCACAGCCGTGCAACGAGCCATCGGCCTGGAGGTTATGTACGCAGCGCGTCCTCGATCGCCTTCACCATCGACACGGCCTCCTCCGTCGGGACAGGCAGCCCGGCGACGGTCGTCATGTAGAAGGCATCCACGGCGTTGGAACCCAAGGTCGAGATGTGGGCACTGCGCACCTGAACCCCTGCCTTCTCCAACTCCGCCCCGATGCGGAACAGCAACCCCGGGGCGTCCTGGGCGCGGACCTCGATCACCGTGGCGTGGTGGGAGGCGGCGGGGGCGACGGTGACGCGGGGTGGGGGTGCGGGCCAGCCGCGGCGGCGGGGGTAGGCGGCGTCGCGTTCGGCGAGGCGGCCGGTGATGTCGAGGGTGCCGTCGAGGGCGCGGACGAGGTCGGCGCGGAGCCGGGCGGCCTGGGGCAGGGAGCCATATTCGGCGGCGACGCGCCAGTCCAGGAGCAGGACGGAGCCGTCGTCGACGGCGTCGGGCAGCCGCAGGGCACGCAGCTCGGCGGTGCGGACGGTGAGCCGGTGCACGGCGAGGACGCCGGCGACGGCGGGCAGGACGCCGGGCTGGTCGGGTACGGCGATGAGGAGTTCGACGCCGAGGGGTTCGGGTTCGCCGGAGGCCTCGGCGGCGACGGCGGGTTCGGTCTGGGCGCGCAGGGCGAGGACGGGGGCGCCGGTGCGGTGGGCCTCGATGGCGAGGCGTTCCTGTTCGGCGGTGGGGGCGCCGGGGTCGGGTTCGTCGGGGGTGTCGCCGGCGAGGACGGCGGAGACGCGGCGTACGAGGTCGTCGACGAGGGAGCCGCGCCAGGAGGACCAGGCGGCGGGGCCGGTGGCGAGCGCGTCGGCCTCGGTGAGGGCGTGCAGGAGTTCCAGGGTGCTCTGGGTGCCGACGGCCTCGGCGACGGCGTGGACGGTGGCGGGGTCGTCCAGGTCGCGGCGGGTGGCGGTGTCGACGAGGAGCAGGTGGTGGCGGACGAGGGTGGAGAGGACGCTCACGTCGGCGCGGTCGAAGCCGATGCGGGCGGCGACGTCCTTGGCGATGATCTCGCCGGCCACGGAGTGGTCGCCGGGCCAGCCCTTGCCGATGTCGTGGAGCAGGGCGGCGACGAGGAGGAGGTCGGGGCGGCTGACGCGGCGGGTGAGGGCGGAGGCGCGGACGGCGGTCTCGATGAGGTGCCGGTCGACGGTCCAGACGTGGACGGCGTTGCGCTGGGGGCGGCAGCGGACCCGTTCCCAGTCGGGGAGGAGGCGGCTGATCAGCCCCTCGGACTCCAGTGCCTCCCAGACGTCGACGGTCGGGCGCCCCGAGCCGAGCAGGGTGACGAGCTGCTCGCGGGCCTCGGCGGGCCAGGGCGTGGGCAGCGGGCGGGCGAGGGCGGCCATGCGGCGTACGGCGTGCGGGGAGAGCGGGAGTCCGGCCTGGGCCGCTGCGGCGGCGGCGCGCAGCGGGAGGACGGGGTCGCGTTCGGGGCGGGCGGCGCGGGCGAGGACGGCCTCGCCGTCCTGTTCGACGACGCCTTCGGCGAGCGGGGAGCGTTCGACGGGCGGTTTTCCGCCGCCGAGCATGGCGCGCAGGCGGGGCCGTACGGCGCGGGAGCGCAGGACGCGGTTCACTTCGCGCCAGGTGACGTCGCCGGCGTAGGAGATGATCCCGGCGGCTTCGTAGACCTGGCGGAGCAGGGTGTCGGCGTCGAGGAGGCCGAGTTCGGCGGCGACCTGGTCCTGTTCCTGGAGGGCGAGGCGGTCGGTGGCGCGGCCGGTGACGAGGTGGAGGGCGTCGCGGGCGTCGAGGAGGCGGCGGCGGGCGTCGGCGAGTCCTTCGCGGGGTGCGTCGGCGAGCCAGGAGGCGGCGACGGCGCGCAGTGCGGTGGCGTCGCGCAGTCCGCCGTGGGCTTCCTTGAGGTCGGGTTCGAGGAGGTAGCGCAACTCGCCCTGGCGTTCGGCGCGTTCGGCGCACAGTTCCTGGAGTTCGGGGAGGCGTTTGGGGGCCTGGTTGCGCCAGTCGGCGAGGACGGCGGTGCGCAGTCCGGCGGTGAGGCCGAGGTCGCCGACGAGGTGGCGGGCGTCGAGGAGGCCGAGGTGGACCTTGAGATCCTCGCCCGCGGTCTTGCGGGCCTCTGCCGGGGTGCGTACGGAGTGGTCGAGGGTGAGACCGAGGTCCCAGACGGGGTACCAGAGGCGGTCGGCGAGGGTGGCGACGGCGGTGGGGTCGCTGCCGTCGTGCAGCAGCAGGAGGTCGAGGTCGCTGCGCGGGGAGAGTTCGCCGCGTCCGTAGCCGCCGACGGCGACGAGGGAGACGCCCTTGATGCCGGGGGCGGCGGCGTTGAAGAGTCCGGCGAGCCAGTCGTCGGTGAGTCCGGCGAGGGCGGCGCGGCGCGGCGGCCCGGGCCGCTCCCCCTCGGTGAGGAGGCGCAGCCGGGCCGCCGCGTAGCCGCTGGGTCGTCCCGAGTCGTCCGCTTCTTTCCGGTCATCCCGGTCATCCGTGCGCGTCACCCAGCGGCTCCTGTTCGTGTCGTCGTGTCAGAGCGCGTCCGGGCCGCGCTCGCCGGTGCGGACGCGTACGGCCGTCTCGACGGGCAGGGACCAGACCTTGCCGTCTCCGATCTTGCCGGTGCGGGCGGCCTTGACGATGACGTCGATGAGCTGTTCGGCGTCGTCGTCCTCGGCCAGCACCTCGATGCGGATCTTGGGGACGAGGTCGACGGTGTATTCGGCGCCCCGGTAGACCTCGGTGTGGCCGCGCTGGCGGCCGTAGCCGCTCGCCTCGGTGACGGTGAGTCCGTGGACTCCGAAGGCCTGGAGGGCCTCCTTGATCTCGTCGAGGCGGTGCGGTTTGACGACCGCCGTAATCAGCTTCATGCGTCCACCTTCTTGTTGGGCGAAGCGGCCGTGGCGGGGGCGCCGGCGACGACTCCGCCGCCCGCTCCGCTGAAGTCGTATGCGGTCTCGGCGTGCTCGGCGCGGTCGATGCCGGAGACCTCGACGTCCTCGGGGACGCGCATCCCGATGGTCTTGTCGAGGAGGAAGGCGAGGACGGCGGAGACGACGAGGGAGTAGGCGAGGACCGCGAAGACTCCGGCGCACTGCTTCCAGAGCTGGTCGAAGCTGTGGTCGCCGTAGAAGACGCCGGTGGCGGTGGACTGGCCCTTGCCGGTGGCGAAGAAGCCGATGAGCAGGGAGCCGACGATGCCGCCGACCATGTGGACGCCGACGACGTCGAGGGAGTCGTCGTAGCCGAACTTGAACTTGAGGCCGACGGCGGCGGCGCAGGCGACACCGGCGATGGCGCCGACGGCGATGGCGCCGAGCGGGGAGATCGCGCCGCCGGACGGGGTGATGGCGACGAGGCCGGCGACCGCGCCGGAGGCGGCGCCGAGGGTGGTGAAGGCGCCGTGCTTGATCTTCTCGTAGGCGAGCCAGGCGAGCATGGCGGCGGCGGTGGCGACCTGGGTGTTGACGAACATCAGCGCGCCGACGCCGTCGTCGTTGCCGAGCCAGGAGCCCGCGTTGAAGCCGAACCAGCCGAACCACAGCAGTCCGGCGCCGAGCATGACGAGCGGCAGGCTGTGCGGGCGCATCGGGTCCTTCTTGAAGCCGACGCGCTTGCCGATGACGAGGATGACGCCGAGGGCGGCGGCACCCGCGTTGATGTGGACGGCCGTGCCGCCGGCGAAGTCGATGACGCCGAGCTTGTAGGCCCAGCCGTCGCCGCCCCAGACCCAGTGGGCGACCGGGACGTAGACGATCGTGCCCCACAGGGCGACGAAGAGGGCCCACGCGCTGAACTTGACGCGGTCGGCGAGGGCGCCGCTGATCAGGGCGGGGGTGATGATGGCGAACATCATCTGGAAGACCATGAAGACGAAGACCGGGATGGTGTATCCCGGCCACAGCTCCGTGAGGCCGATGTCGCTGAGGCCGATCCAGTCGGCGTTCCATCCGATGAACGGGGAGCCCGAGCCGAAGGCGAGGGAGAAGCCGTAGAGCACCCAGAGGATGGTGATGATCCCGATGCTGATGAAGCTCATCATCAGCATGTTGAGGGTGCTCTTGACGCGGACCATGCCTCCGTAGAAGAAGGCCAGGCCCGGGGTCATGAGCAGCACCAGGGCGGAACAGATCAGCATGAAGCCTGTGTTCGCGGAGGACAGTTTGGGTGCCTCCGCCGCAAGCGTGATGGCTGGAGCCATCGGCGTCTCCTCATCGGTTGGTACGGCCCCGTGCGGGCGGTGCCTTCAGCGGTCCGGTCGGTTGAGGGGGGCGGTTATGGGCCACGAGACTGACGCAGCGCGGTTTCGGTGGGCGCCCCTCGCTGTTTCACCGGGGTGACGAAGGCGGCTCGCGTGTTACGCGTGGATGAATTGCCGGATGCCGGGCGCGGCGATCGTTATCGTGGCGCAACCATCGGCCCGCGGGCGCGCGCATGACGCAAGCGCGCGGATGAGGAACCGGCCGCGTCCGGCCTCTCGATGACCTGGCATGGGGGAGCCGAGTCGGGCAGTTCGGGAGGACCGGCCGCGGCCGGGGCACGGGGTGCCGGGCTCAGAGGGCCTCGGCGGACTCCGGGAGGTCGGTGGCGAGCTGGTCGGTGAGGTCGGCCACGACGGCGAGGTCCCCGAAATCGCGTACGGCCGTGTCGACCGTCTTGCGGATGCGGGTGTTGACCCGCTCGGAGCGGACCTTGCGGGCTATGTCCATGGCGCGCTTGGCGTAGGCGGTGCCGTGCTCGGGCTCGCGCTGGAGGAGGTGCACGGTGGCCATGCCGATGAGGTTGAGCGCGTAGGAGCGCTGGTGCTCGTCGTCCTTGGCGAACAGTTCGACCGCGCGCTCCATGAGGGGCTCGGCGAGGGAGGCGTAGGTGGGGCTGCGGCCCGCCACGTACGCCAGGTCGCGGAAGGAGTGGCTGTTCTCTCCGTGCAGTTCGGCCTCGGAGAAGAAGCGGATCCAGTCGGGGTCCGGCTCGTCCCACTCGTCGGCCTCGGTGAAGGTGTCCTCGGCCATGCGGACGGCGCGTTTGCACTTGCCGGGCTGGCCCATGTTGGCGTAGGCGCGGGCCTCCATCGCATACAGCATGGACTGGGTGCGGGGTCCGGCGCAGTCGCGGCTGCCGTACTGCGCGAGGTGGATCAGTTCCAGGGCGTCGTCGGGCCGGCCGAGGTGGATCATCTGGCGGCTCATGCTGGAGAGGACGTACGACCCGAGGGGCTTGTCGCCGGCTTCCTTCGCGGCGTGCAGGGCGAGGACGAAGTACTTCTGGGCGGTGGGCTGGAGGCCGACGTCGTACGACATCCAGCCGGCCAGTTCGGCCAGTTCGGCGGCGACTTTGAAGAGCCTGCGGGTGGTGGCCTCGGGCTGGGGTTCCTGGAGGAGGTCGGTGACCTCGTGGAGCTGGCCGACGACCGCCTTGCGGCGCAGTCCGCCGCCGCACTGGGCGTCCCACTGGCGGAACATCCGGGTGGTGGACTCCAGGAGCTCCAGCTCGGGGCGGGAGAGCCGGCCGGGCCTGCGGGAGTCGTGCAGCGGGTCGGGGCCGGGGGGCAGCGGGGAGGCGGGTGAGGGGACCAGCCAGCGCTGCATGGGTTCGACGAGGGCGGGTCCCGCGGCCAGGCCGAGGGAGGTGCCGAGGAAGCCGCGCCGGGCGAGCATCAGGTCGCTGCGGGAGAACTCGCTGAGCAGGGCGACGGTCTGCGGGCCGGTCCAGGGCAGGTCCACGCCGGTCGCGGACGGGGACTGGCGGGCGACGCGCAGGCCGAGGTCGTCGGTGGAGACGACGCAGCCGAAGCGCTCGGAGAACAGCTCGGAGAGGATGCGCGGGATGGGTTCGCGCGGGTTCTCCCCGTCGAGCCAGCGGCGCACGCGCGAGGTGTCGGTCGAGATGTGGTTGGCGCCGAGCTGCCGTGCCCTGCGGTTCACCTGCCGGGCCAGCTCGCCCTTGGACCAGCCGCTGCGCACGAACCACGAGCCGAGCAGCTCGTTGGGGCGCTTGTCAGCGTTTGTCCCGCCTTCGCCGTTGCCGCCCACTGGAACGCCCCCATCCCTGAAACCCTGTCGCCGTGCGCCAAGCCCTATCAGAATGCCGGTAAATACGGCCTCCCGTCCGGCGGTTCTCACCCTTCGAACGAGCTGACGACTTGCCTCCGGCATACCCACGAAGGCAAGTGCCCCCAGGGCTCGCATACTCACAGTAACCCCACGATCACCCTTCCAACCACGGCGATCCTTGAAACGCCACCATTCGCCACCCCTTCGAATGAACTCACGATCGCGCCCTCGCGATTCACTTGACATAGGACGGACGGAAGTGGGCGGAGCGGTGCACGCGGGGGCGCATGGAACCCGGCGCACCACCCGCCGCGCCACGACGCGCCGCCTTGCTCCCGGGGCACCCCGGGAAGGCGGATGTCGTAGCGTCACGTTCCGCATCCATCTCGCTCCGGTTCGTAACCACCGGCGCGCTGGACCCGTTGGAGGGGGCATGGGCTTCACGATCGGCGGCATTCGGGAGATCCGCTCCGGCACGCGCCGGCGCGGCCGGTCGACGGAGTGCACCGCCGTCGCCGAGTTCACGGGCCTGTGGGGCTGGGACGTGGTGCCGGGCGCGCGCACCGCCGGGGGCGTCTGCTCCTGCGGGCGCGCGGACTGTCCGGCGCCGGGCGCGCATCCGCTGGAGTTCGCCGCGCCGGTGCCCGCCGGGGCCACGCTGGACGAGGTGGGCCAGGCCTGGGCCGAGGTGCCGGGCGCCTCGGCGATGCTGCCGGTGGGCCGCGCGTTCGACGTGATCGAGGTGGCCGAGGCGGCCGGGCGCCGCGCCCTGGTCCGCCTGGAGCGCATGGGCCTCCCCCTCGGCCCGGTCGCCGCGACCCCCGAGGGCCGCGCCCACTTCCTGGTCGCCCCCGGCGCCGCCGCCGAGCTGCCCCGGCTGCTCTACCGCCTGGGCTGGGACGACCCCGCCGCCCTGGACCTGCGCGGCCTCGGCGCGGGTGCGTACATCACGGCCCCGCCCTCCGACCGCGGCGGCCTCGGCCCGGTGCGCTGGCTGCGGCCGCCCGCGCTGGACAGCGCGACCAGGCTTCCGGCGGCCCGGCTGCTGCTGGGGACGCTGGCGTATGTGGCGCACCGGTCGCGGGCGGGAGCGTAAAGCCCGCGACCCCTGAACCGGCTTCGGTACGGCGAAGCGCCCGCCCCCCACCGTTCACGTGGGGACGGGCGCTTCGCCGTGTAGTGGGGTGATCGGGTCCGGGGGCTCAGTCACCGAGAAGCGCGTCCACGAACGCCTCCGGGTCGAAGGGCGCCAGGTCGTCGGGGCCCTCGCCCAGGCCGATCAGCTTGACCGGCACGCCCAGCTCGTTCTGGACGGCGATGACGATGCCGCCCTTGGCGGTGCCGTCGAGCTTGGTCAGCACGATGCCGGTGATGTCCACGACCTCGGAGAAGACGCGGGCCTGCACCAGGCCGTTCTGTCCCGTGGTGGCGTCGAGCACGAGCAGCACCTCGTCGAGCGGGGCGTGCTTCTCCACGACGCGCTTGACCTTGCCCAGCTCGTCCATGAGGCCGGTCTTGGTGTGCAGACGTCCGGCGGTGTCGATGAGCACCACGTCGACGTCCATCTCCTTGCCCTCCTTCACCGCGTCGAAGGCGACGGAGGCGGGGTCGCCGCCCTCCGGACCGCGCACGGTGTAGGCGCCGACGCGCTCGCCCCAGGTCTGGAGCTGGTCGGCGGCGGCGGCACGGAAGGTGTCGGCGGCGCCGAGGACGACGGTGCGGCCGTCGGCGACCAGGACGCGGGCGAGCTTGCCGGTGGTGGTGGTCTTGCCGGTGCCGTTGACGCCGACGACCATGACGATGCCGGGCTTGCGGCCCTCGGGCTCGGTCTTGACCTCGCGGTCCATGTCGGTGCCGACGAGCTTGAGCAGCTCCTCGCGGAGCAGGCCGCGCAGTTCCTCGGGGGTGCGGGTGCCGAGCACCTTGACGCGCTCGCGCAGCCGCTCGACCAGTTCCTGGGTGGGCCGCACGCCGACGTCGGCGGTCAGCAGGGTGTCCTCGACCTCCTCCCAGGTGTCCTCGTCCAGGTGCTCGCGCGACAGGAGCGTGAGCAGGCCCTTGCCGAGGGCGTTCTGGGAGCGGGAGAGACGGGCGCGGAGGCGGATGAGCCGCCCCGCGGTGGGCTCCGGGATCTCGATCTCGGGAGCCTTCTCGGCGGCGGGCGGCTCCTCGACGGTGGTGGTCCCGCCGCCCGGGAGGTCCACCTCCTCGATCGTCCGGCGCGGTTCGTCGCGCGGAGTCTCGGCCTCTTCGCCGACCTGTGGCTCGGCCGGCGGCGCGGTGAGGTCGGGCGCGGAGGGCGGCGGCGGTGGCAGCTGCTTCTTTTTCTTGAGTGTGCTGCCGATGAGGAGCCCGCCGAGCGCGCCGAGCACGACCACGGCGATGACTACAGCAAGGATGATGGTTTCCATAACGCGTCCAGTATCGGCCATGGGGTATCCGCCGAAGAGGCTTGCGGCCGCCTGTCGTTTCCTCCAAGAGACAAATGCCACAGGGGCAATGGAGTCGGATTAAACTACGATGACGTTTGGCTCCGCCGCGCGCGTTGAGCCCGTCGTCCTCGTCCCCCACCGCTAGGACACCCCTTTTTCATGAGCAAGACGGCCGCGCGCGAGAGCGCGCTGGAAACCCGTGGCATCGAGCCGGTCCCCGATCACGAACGCACCGCGCGTACGCGCGGGCTCTTCCCCACCTGGGTGGGCGCCAACATCAGCGTCCTGCTGCTCACGATGGGCGCGAGCCTGGTGGTGTCGTACCACCTGAACTTCTGGCAGGCGCTGGTCGTCGCGGGCGTCGCGCCGCTCGTCTCCTACGGCCTGGTCGGTCTGCTCGGCATCGCGGGCAAGCGGGGTGCCGCGCCCGGTATGGCGCTGTCGCGGGCGGTCTTCGGACAGCGCGGCAATCTGCTGCCCGGTTCGCTGATCTGGGTGGCGCGCTGGGGCTGGGAGACGATCAACGCGGTGACCGGCGCGTACGCGCTGCTGACGATCCTGGACCTGGGTCTGGGGATCAAGGCGAACGGCGTGCTGGACCTGGTCACCCTGCTGCTGTTCGTGATCGCGACCTTCGCGATATCCGGGCTCGGCATCAACGCCGTGCAGAAGTGCAGCAAGTACGCGACGTATCTGTTCGGTGTCTTCTCGGTGCTGGTGCTCGGGTATCTCGCGGTGCACACGCACTGGTCGAAGGTGATGCACCAGGGCGCCGGCTCCACGGCCTCGCTGATCACGGCCGTCGGCATGATCGCGGCGGGTGGCGTGAGCTGGATTCCCTCCGCGCCGGACTTCACGCGCTATCTGCCGCGTACGGCGTCGTCCCGGGCGATCGTCGGGAACACGGTCGGCGGTGCGGGCATCGTCGTGCTGCCGCTGGTGCTGATGGGCGCGGTCATGGCGGTCGGCACGCCCGACCTGGCCTCGGCCTCCGACCCGGTCTCGTTCCTCGGCACGATCCTGCCGCTGTGGATCACGGTGCCGTATCTGCTCATCGCGGTGGTCGGCATGCTGCTGATCAACTCGATGTCGATGTACTCGGCCGGTTTCACCGCGCAGACGCTCGGTTTCAAGATCCCGCGCCACTGGGCGGTGTCCGTGAACGCGGTGATCTCGCTGGCGCTGGGCGGCGTGCTGATGCTGGTGGCGACGAGCTTCATGGGCTCGTTCATCGCCTTCCTGTCCATGCTCGCGGTGGCCTTCTCCGCGTGGACCGGTGTCTTCGGCGCGGACATGTTCCGCCGCAAGGAGTACGACGCCCGCGCCATGGCCGACACGGGCCGCACGAGCGCCTACTGGTACCGGGGCGGCTTCTCCCCCGCCGCGGTGGCCTCCTGGGCGATCGGTCTCGTCTCCGGCCTGATGTTCACGACCTCGGACTGGTTCACCGGTCCGCTGGCGAAGAACAACCTCGTCGGCGAGTACGGCCTCGGCTGGATCGCGGCCATCGTGATCTCGGGCGCGCTGTACCTGCTGCTGCCGAAGCCCTCGGTGCCGGCGCCTGCCGAGTCCGGGGCGGCGCCCGCCGAGGAGCGGGTCCCGGCCGAGGTCTGACCTGCGGGGACCTCCGCCGAAGCCCCCTTCCGGGCGAGCCGTTCCGGAGGGGGCTTCGGCGCGTATATCCGATGGCCGCTGTGCCCGGGGCCCTGCGATCATCCGCGCATGCTGACACTGCACGACGATCTCGGCCATCTCTCCTACGACATCACCGGTGACGGCCCGCCCGTCGTGCTGGTGCACGCCGGTGTCGCCGATCACCGCATGTGGGACGCGGTCGTGCCCGCGCTGGCGGCACGGCACACCGTGATCCGGTACGACCTGCGCGGCTTCGGCGGGTCCGCGCTCCCGGCGGGGCCGTTCCGCGAGACCGACGACCTGCGCCGGCTCCTGGACCACCTCGGTTACGAGCGGGTACGGCTGGTGGGCGCGTCCTGGGGCGGCCGCGTGGCGCTGGACTTCACGCTCGCCCATCCGGAGCGGGTGCGCTCGCTGGCGATGATCTCCGCGCCCTGGCCCCGGTACGGCTGGTCGGCGGAGATGGTCGCCTACGACGAGGCCGAGACGGCGGCGCTGGAGGCGGGCGACTTCGACGCGGCCGTGGAGATCAACCTGGACATGTGGCTGCGCGGCCCCGCTCGCGGCTGGGACGACGTGGCCGGCGGACTGGCCGACCGGCTGCGGGGCCCGCTGCGGACGTCGCTGGTGAACCAGGCCGTCGTGGGCCGGTACTCCGAGGGCCCCGGGTCCGGTGACCTCGGGGCCGTCTCCGTCCCGGTGCTGGTGGGCGTCGGCAAGCTCGACGTCGCCGACTTCCAGGACATCGCCCGCCGCTACGCCGCCGGGATACCCGGCGCCACTCTGGTGGAGTTCCCCTCCGCCGCTCATCTCGTCGCCCTGGACGCGCCCGCCGGGCTGAGCGCGGCGCTGGAGCCGTTCCTGGCCCGTTAGGGGGTGTCTCCCCGAGGCCCCGGGTACGACACCGCCGCCCCCGGCCCGGGCAGTGGCCGGGTCGGGGGCGGCGGAGGGTGCGAGGAGAGGGGCAGCGGGGACTTGGCCCTTCTCCCCGGGTCGAGGGGGCTGCTAGCCCATCTCCTCCAGCGTCTTGCCCTTCGTCTCCTTGACGAACTTCAGGACGAACGGGATGGAGAGGGTGGCGAAGATGGCGTAGATCACGTAGGTGCCGGAGAGGTTCCAGTCGGCCAGCGACGGGAAGCTCGCGGTGATGGCCCAGTTGGCGATCCACTGCGCGGAGGCGGCCACACCGAGGGCGGCGGCGCGGATCTTGTTCGGGAACATCTCGCCGAGGAAGACCCAGACCACGACACCCCAGGAGAGGGCGAAGAAGAGGACGAACACGTGGGCGGCGACGAGCGCGACCCAGCCCTGGGTGGCGGGCAGCTTGCCGTCGACCAGGTGGTAGCTGAACGCCCAGGCCTCCAGGGCCAGACCGGCGGCCATGCCGACCGAGCCGATGAGGGCGAGCGGCTTGCGGCCGATGCGGTCCACGAAAATCATCGCGATCACGGTGCCGACGATGTTGATGATCGACGTCGTGAAGGAGTAGAGGAACGAGTCCGAGGGGTCGACGCCGACCGACTGCCACAGCGTCGAGGAGTAGTAGAACGCGACGTTGATGCCGACGAACTGCTGGAAGACCGACAGGCCGATACCGATCCAGACGATGGGCTTGAAGAAGAAGCCGCCGCCGAGCAGGTCCTTGAAGGACGACTTGTGCTCGGACTTCATCGCGTGCTCGATCTCGTCGACGCGCGCGTCGAGGTCGACGCCCTTGCCCTCGACCTCGGCCAGGATCTCGCGGGCGCGCTCACGCTTGCCGACGGAGAGCAGGAAGCGCGGGGACTCGGGGATCGCGAAGGAGAGCAGGCCGTAGAGGACGGCCGGGACGACCATGACGCCCAGCATGACCTGCCAGACCTCAAGGCCCATGAGCTTGCCGCGCTGGTCGCCGCCGGCGGCGTTGAGCAGGCCCCAGTTGACCAGCTGGGAGACGGCGATGCCGATGACGATCGCGGCCTGCTGGAAGGAGCCGAGCCGGCCGCGGTAGGCGGGCGGGGCGACCTCGGCGATGTAGGCCGGGCCGATGACCGAGGCCATGCCGATGGCGAAGCCGCCGATGATGCGCCAGAACGCGAGGTCCCACAGGGCGAACGGAAGGGCGGAGCCCACGGCGCTGACGGTGAACAGCACGGCGGCGATCTGCATGCAGCGGATACGGCCGATGCGGTCGGCTATGCGCCCTGCCGTGGCGGCGCCGATGGCGCAGCCGATCAGGGCGATGGCGATGACCTGCGCGAGGGCGGCGGAGCCCACGTCGTAACGGTCACGGATGGCCTCGACGGCGCCGTTGATGACGGAGCTGTCGTAGCCGAAGAGGAAACCGCCCATGGCGGCCGCGGCCGCGATGAAGATGACGTGCCCGAGATGTTCGGGGTGAGCCGACCGGGCTCCTGGCTGGGGTGCCTGCGCTGTGCTGGTCACGTGTAACTCCTCGGGCCACGGCAACGCTGCCGGGTGGGGGCGAGCCCTTCCAGGTTTCCAGTGGCGCACAACTTGGCACCGCTCACACCTGAAGGTAAATGCAACGTTGCAGAGAATATGCGTTCAAGTTTCGAAGTCAATACCTAGATGACTGTGACGTAAGAGATACGTCGACCCCAGAGATGTTCAAGAAGTGAACGAGAGATTTGTTGATCTTGAAAGCGCGGGCCGGCTGCGGGCTAGCGAAGCCGCTGCGAGATGACCTTGGACACACCGTCGCCCTGCATGGAGACCCCGTAGAGCGCGTCCGCGATCTCCATCGTGCGCTTCTGATGGGTGATGACGATCAGCTGGGACGACTCCTGCAGCTCCCGCATGATCCGGATGAGCCGCTGGAGGTTGGTGTCGTCGAGCGCCGCCTCGACCTCGTCCATCACATAGAAGGGGCTCGGCCGGGCCTTGAAGATGGACACCAGCAGCGCCACCGCCGTCAGTGACCGCTCGCCGCCGGAGAGCAGGCTGAGCCGCTTGACCTTCTTGCCCGGCGGCCGCGCCTCCACGTCCACACCGGTGGCCAGCATGTCGTCGGGGTCGGTCAGGATCAGGCGCCCCTCGCCGCCGGGGAAGAGCCGGGCGAAGACCCCCTCGAACTCGCGCGCGGTGTCACGGAACGCCTCCGTGAAGACCTGCTCCACCCGCTCGTCCACCTCCTTCACCACCCGCAGCAGATCGGCGCGGGTCTTCTTCAGGTCCTCCAGCTGCTCACTGAGGAACTGGTGCCTCTCTTCCAGCGCGGCAAACTCCTCCAGGGCGAGCGGGTTCACCTTGCCGAGCTGCTGATAGGCGCGCTCGGCGGACCGCAGCCGCTTCTCCTGCTCGGCGCGGTCGAAGGGGCGCGGCCGGTTGCGGGGGTGCTCCGGGTCCTCGGGCAGTTCCTCCCCCTCGGCCGGCGGCGAGGGCGGCACCGGCTGCTCCGGGCCGTACTCCGCGACCAGCCCCTCCGGTTCGACGCCCAGCTCCTCCAGCGCCCTGGCCTCCAACTGCTCGATGCGCAGCCGCTTCTCGGCGCCGAGCACCTCGCCCCGGTGCACGGAGTCCGTCAACTTGTCCAGTTCCGCCTTGAGTTCACGCCCGGCGGTGCGCGCCTGCGCCAACTCCCCCTCGCGCAGCGCCTTGACCGCCTCGGCGGCGGAGCGCTCCCGCTCGGAACGGGCGAGGGAGACCTCGATGTGCGCGAGCAGCTGCCGGGCGCCGGCGGCGACCGCCCCGGCGACGGCGGCCTCATGGCGCAACCGGGCCCTGCGCTGCTCGGCCCGCGCCCGTGCCTCGCGTTCCGCGCGGGCGGCCCGGTCCAGCGAGTCGGCCCGTCCGGCCAGCGCCCTGACCCGCTCCTCGTGCGTACGGACCTGGAGGCGGGCCTCCATCTCGGTCTGCCGCGCGTTGGCGCCGTCCGCCGAGAGCCGGTCCCGTACGGAGGTGTCCGGCTCCTCCTCCACCGGCAGCTCCTCGGCCACGGCGAGCCGCTCGGCCAGCTCCTCGGCCTCCTGTACGGCCCGCTCCAGCGCCTCTTGCGCGCGGGCGGCCGCCGCGGCCGAGCGTTCCGCCTCTCCCGCGGCGCCGCGCGCCTGCCCGGCGAGCCGGCCGAGCTGCTGGGCCACGGCCGACTTCTCCCGGTCGGCGGCCCGGCGCCGCTCCCCCAGCTCCTCCACGAGCGCGGCGCTCACGGTCCGCTCCTCCGTGGCCGTCTCCCGGCCCCGCTCCAGTTCCTCACACCGCACGGCCAGCTCCGCCAGCTCGGCGGCGGCCTCGTCCACGGACGCCTGCACCTCAAGCAGACTGGGCGCCCCGGCCGAACCTCCCTGCGCGAAGTGGGCGCCGAGCAGATCGCCCTCGGCGGTGACAGCGGTGAGCGCCGGCCGCGCCCGCACCACTTCCTCCGCCTCCTCCAGCGTCCCGACGACGACGATCCCGCGCAGCAGCCGCCGCACGGCGGGCATGAGGTCGTGGGGGCCGCGCACCAGGTCGGCGGCGAAGGGGTGGCGGATGCGGGGGTCGCTGCGCTGGGCGGCGACGGGGGCGGCTGGCGAAGGGGCGCGCTCGGCGTATGCGCCGGGAGCGGCGACGGTACGGGGGGCTTCGTCGGGGCGCATGTGGGGGGCGGCCGCGGCCGGATCACCGACGGTGCCGGGGTCGCCCACGGGGTGGGCGCCTGCGGCAGCCGCGCCGGCACCGGCCCCGGGCGCGGGACGACCGCCGAGGGCGGACCCGCCGGTCGGCTCCCCCGCCCCGGACGCGTCGCGCCCCGGAGACGCCGAGTCCCGCTCGGCGGAGGCCGGCGACGGGGAGCCGCCCCCGGCCGAGACCGGGTGGACGCCTGCGGCAGCCGCGCCGGACCCGGCACCGGTCGCGGTCCCGGGCGCGGGACGACCACCGCCGAGGGCGGACCCGTCGGTCGCCTCCCCCGCCTCGGTCGCGTCTTGCGCCGAAGGCGCGGAGTCCCGCTCGGCGGGGGCCGGAGGCGGGAAGCCGTGCCCGGTGGGGGCCGCCGACGCCGGGCGCCGCCCCTCGGACACCTCCTCCGGGCCCCCCGCCAACAGGAACGCCGCGCGGCCGCCCTCCTGTTTGCGGAGGAGTTCGATTGCCTCCGTCGCCGCTGTCAGGCCGGTCACGGCGATGGCGTCGGCGGCCGCGCCGAAGGCGGTGGCGAGGGCGGTCTCGTGGCCGGGGGTGACGGTGAGGAGCCCGGCGGCCGGGCCGAGTACGCCGGTGAGCCGGTCGCGGGCCGACAGGAGGGTGCCGGTGCCGTCCTTGCGGCGCAGGCCCAGCGTCAGCGTCTCGTGGCGGGCGCGGGTCGCGGCGCGGCGCCGCTCGGCGTCGGCGGTGGCCTCGCGGGCCGCCCCGAGCGCGTCCTCCGCCGCCGCGAGCCGCCGGCGGGCCTCCTCGTGCCGTACGGCGAGGTCGGCGTCGTCCGCGTCGAGGCCGTCCACCTCGGCTTTGAGGGTCTCGTACTCCTCCTGGGCCCGGGCGGCGCGCTCGGCCGCCTCGTCGCGGGCGGCGGCCAGGCGGTCGATCTCGGCCTGGGCGGAGGCGGCGCGGGAGCGGGCGGCGCTCACCTGTCCGGAGAGCCGGGCCAGGCCCTCGCGGCGGTCGGCGATGGCGCGGGCGACGTCCTTGAGCCGGCGTTCCTCGACGGTGAGCGCGCGTTCCAGTTCGGCGCGGTGGGCGACCGTGTCGTCCAGGGCGTGCCGTGCGGCGTCGAGGGCGGCCTCCAGCTCGGCCTCCTGTTCGCGGACCCGGGCGGCCTCGCGCTCCAGGTCCTCGGGGTCGCGGCCGCGCCGTTCCTCGGGGGGTGCGGAGGTGGCGCTGATGACGCGGGCCTCGGCGAGGGAGACGGTGCCGCGGACGCGTTCGGCGAGCTGGGAGAGTTCGTACCAGGTCTGCTGGGCGCGGGTCAGGCGCGGGGCGAGGCGTCGTACCTCCTCCTCCAGGCGGGCCTCGCGCTGGAGGGCGTCGCGCAGTTCGCGCTCGGCGCTGTCCTTGCGTTCCTTGAGGGCGGCCTCGTCGGCGATCTCGGCGCCGAGGGCTTCGCGCAGGGTGACGAGGTCGTCGGCGAGCAGGCGCAGCCGGGCGTCGCGCAGGTCGGCCTGGATGACGGCGGCGCGGCGGGCGACGGCGGCCTGCCGGCCCAGCGGCTTGAGCTGGCGGCGGAGTTCGTCGGTGAGGTCCTGCACGCGGGCGAGGTTGGCCTTCATCGACTCCAGCTTCCGCAGCGCCTTCTCCTTGCGCTTGCGGTGCTTGAGGACTCCGGCCGCCTCCTCGATGAAGGCGCGGCGGCCCGTGGGGTCGGCGTGCAGGACGGAGTCGAGCTGGCCCTGCCCGACGATGACGTGCATCTCGCGGCCGATGCCGGAGTCGGAGAGGAGTTCCTGGAAGTCGAGCAGCCGGCAGGTCTCGCCGTTGATCTGGTACTCGCTGCCGCCGTTGCGGAACATGATCCGCGTGAGGGTGACCTCGGTGTACTCGATGGGCAGGGCGCCGTCGGAGTTGTCGATGGTGAGGGACACCTCGGCGCGGCCCAGCGGCGGGCGGCCGGTGGTGCCGGCGAAGATGACGTCCTCCATCTTGCCGCCGCGCAGCGACTTGGCGCCCTGCTCGCCCATGACCCAGCTGAGCGCGTCCACGACGTTGGACTTGCCGGAGCCGTTCGGACCGACGACGCACGTGATCCCCGGTTCGAACCGGAGCGTGGTCGCCGAGGCGAACGACTTGAAGCCGCGCAGGGTCAATGCCTTGAGATGCACGCAATCGGACTTTACCGGCAGCGGCTATCTCACTCCACGGACACTCGCAACCCCACGGTTTCGCACATGAACGTGGAGGGCACACCAGATGGTGAAACGGTTGAAAGGATGCGGGGGAAAGTACGAAGGGACGCCGAAGCGTCCCTTGCGGCTCGGACAGCCGGCTAGTGGCTTGCGTCCGAACCTTTCTGAGCGGTTGTCACGGGCGGGCCCGACCGCTGCGCGTGCTTTCGTGGAGCTGATGCGGCGATCAGGTGAGCGCAGGCTCCGCCTGGTGTGCGTCGATGCTCTCCATGATCCTGTCCTGAGAGGCGGCAGCCGCCAGCGCGTCGTTCTCCGCCTGGATCCGTACGAGCTCGGACTCCAGGTCCTGGACGCGCTGCTGAAGCCGTCGCATCTCGGCGAGGAGTCGAGGGTCGGAGCCGCCGACGTAACCGAGAAGCGCCTTTGCCATGATGGATGGTCCTCCACACTGAGTGACCGACCGATGCGGTGTGGGTCGTGAGGGATTCGCACCCGCGGCGCTTGGCACACTCAGATCCTGCTCTGCGTCGCCATGCCAAACAGCTAAGGTGCGCGGGGCTTTCAGCGTCTCACCAAAAAGTTTGACGGTCAACACGATCACACCCCGTATCGGCGGGCGAACCCGGGGCGCGCGGCCGGTTGCCGGCGGCGCTGCGACTCTGCGGGGCCCTGGAGGTGTGTCGATCAGCTGTACACCGGGAGCCTTTCACGACGCGCCCTTCTTGGCAACCACCAGGCCGTTTCCACCCGGGCAGGTGCCGCAGGCACGTCCCGGGGGCCCCGGTGGAGGGGGCAGGCGCGACCCGTTCAGCGGATGGCGAAGCCGTCGTAGCCGCCGCGCGGTGTGTCCCAGATCTCGGTGACTCCGTCCACCCGCCCGGGCGTGTCATCGCCCTGGAGCCAGTCGAGCAGCCCCTCGCAGCCGGTACGGGGGCCCTCGGCGACGACCTGGACCCGGCCGTCGGCGAGATTGAGAGCAAAGCCACTCAGTCCGCCGATCTCCAGCGCCCGTGCCCGGGTGAACCAGCGGAAACCCACACCCTGGACGTGTCCCCGTACCCAGGCGACCAGCCTTGCATCCTCGCTCATGGGTGCAACCTAACCGGACGCATGGGGGCAACCCAACCGGCCAATGTCGCTCGGGGCACACCCGCCCCCCGCGCCATGCGGTACCGTCCCGACCCAATGAATCTCATATGAAACTCACTCGATCGAGTGAGTCGGGTTGGCCAGGGGGTGGCATCGGGCCCGTTTCCGGCGCCCGGCCGACCGCGAGCACGAGGAAGAGGGCAGGGGATGGGACGCCACCGACGCGCCGGTGCGGGGAGCGACGCGCCGCACTCGTATGCGGGTGGGCACGAGCCCCGGGGGACCGCGCCGTATCTGAACCCCGAGGCCTACACCGTCGGCCCGCGCGGGCCCGTTTTTCTGACCGGTGACGAGCCGATGGACGGCCGGGGTTCCCAGCGGGGCCGCAGGCGGGCCAAGAAGGCCGCGACGCCGGTGCGCACGGGTCTGCTCGGCGTCTCCGCCGCGGTGGCCTTCGGCACCGTCGCGGTGGGCGCGGGCGTGGTGCCCGGACTCCAGAGCTACCGCCTCGGCGGCAACACGACCGCCAGTGAGGGCGAGCAGGTGCAGGCGGCCGACCTGCCCGGCGACGGCAACGCGGCCAGCGAGCAGGGCGGCGCGGCGGGCAGCGCGGACGCCCAGGCCGGCGGCGCCTCGGACGGCCAGTCCACGCGGCCCGCCGCTCCGGCACCCGCCCCGTCCGACTCGGACTCCCAGGCGTCCCCCGCGCCCGCCGCCCCGGCCAAGCCCAAGCCCGAGCCCTCGCAGCCGGCCGCCGAGCCGGCCCCGGCCAAGCCCAAGCCGTCCGCGCCCTCGGACAGTTCCTCGAAGCCGGCGGAGAAGGACCCCTCGGCCTCCGCCTCCGCGGTCGTCGCGCCCCAGGCCGAGGCCGAGGCGCAGGTGCTCGCGCTCGTCAACCAGGAGCGCGCGAAGGTCGGCTGCGAGCCGGTCACGGCGAACTCCTCGCTCACGAAGCTGGCCGAGGCGTTCAGCAGTGACATGGCCGCGCGTGACTTCTTCGACCACACCGACCCGGACGGCGCCACCCCCTGGGACCGCGCCTCGGATGCGGGCATCACCGGCCTCGGCGGCGAGAACATAGCCCGCGGCCAGATAGACCCGGCCGCCGTCATGGACGCCTGGATGAACAGCCCCGGCCACCGCGCCAACATCCTCAACTGCGATTTCAAGACCCTCGGCGTGGGCGTCCACTTCGGCGAGGGCGGCCCCTGGTGGACGCAGGACTTCGGCTACTGAGAGCGCGTACTCCGGTCGTGAACCGCCGGCATCCGGCGGGTGAGAGCATCACGGGGTGACAGACGCACCGCTGCCGTCCGGGTGGACCCTCCAGGAGATCCGTGACGTGTCCGGGGACCGGGAGGCTCTGGCGCTGGCTCCGGACCGGACGGTGACGTGGGTGGGCGGGGGCGGGGCGCCGGAGATGCCGCGCCCGGAGATCGTTCTCGGGTTCCACGGCCTGTGCCTCGTGAAGCCCGTGCACGACGCGGGCTGGTACATGGGCAGCCTGTACGACGACGGCAGTGTCGACTGCTGGGCGCTCTACGCGAGCCTGCACGAGGCGCTGCGTGGTCTCTGAACCCCACCCACCCCCTCCCCTACAGCGCTGACCGAGGCACAGCGCCGCCCGGTCAGGACCGTGTGGGGGACGCGGTTTGCCGGCGCAGTCCCCATGCCCTGAACCGGCCGCTCACGAAGACGCCGACGGCGGCGGACAGGGCGATCAGCGTGATGGAGGCCAAGCCGTCCACGGTGGCGTGACGACCTGGGGGCGCCGACCACCCCAGAAACGCGATGATCCCGGCGAAGGTCACGGCGGCCACGGCGAGGAAGACCGCCATTTCGGCCCACCACATCGCAGGCGTCGGTCGAGTCGTCATGACGTAGTTGTACCTCACACCGTCCCGCCGTACCGCGGCGAGAAGCGTTGCCCATCATGTGCATGACCTGCGATGATCCAGGCCACATCATGATCATGGGGGAGTTCGATGCGATCTTCGAAGGTGGCCGCGCTGGCCCTCACCGCCTTCTTCGTCACGGGGTGCGGCAGTTCCGGCGAGGAAGGGCTGCCCGTGCGGCTGGTCAATCAGTCGGCGTGGGGTGCCCGGGTGACCGGTTGTCCGCCGTGCGGGGAGCGCGGAAACGGGGTCGAGGGCGGTATGTACACGGGGTGGACCGAAACCCGCCCGTGGCCCGTCACGTACAAGGTCGTCGTCCGGGGAGTGGAGTCGGTCTGCCCCTTCATCGACCCCGAGCCGGCCAAGGCGAAGGGGGAGGTGGGCACCCGTGACGTCATCTACCTGGTGGACAAGAAGGGGAAATGCGTCGCGGGCACGGGGAGCATCGACGACCTCTGACCTCAGCGGCTGACGCGGCGCTAACCAATGCACAGCGCTGTCTGGTGGCCAGTGCCCCGCTCGCCTACGCTGGGCCCATGAGCGGGATCACCCAGGAGCAGGCGGAGCCGGAGGCGCGGGACGCGTTCGACGTGTTCGCCAAGGCGTGTCCGTCGCGCGGGACGCTGGAGCATGTGACCGGGCGGTGGGGGTCGCTGGTGCTCGGGGCGCTGTACGAGGGGTCGCTGCGGTTCAACGAGCTGCGGCGGCGGGTCGACGGGGTGAGCGAGAAGATGCTCTCCCAGACGCTGCACGCGCTGGAGCGCGACGGGCTCGTGCTGCGGGAGGCGCAGCCGGTGAACCCGCCCCGCGTGGACTACGAACTCACCCCGCTCGGCCGTCAGGTGGCCGAGCGGCTGCTCGCGCTCATCCACTGTGTGGAGGGCGCCATGGGCGACGTACTCGCCGCGCGTGAGCGTTACGACGCGGCGCGCGGCGCCCGCTGACACTTCGGGCAGAAGTAGCTGGAGCGGTTCATCCACGGGCGGCGCAGCATCGGCGTACCGCAGCGGCGGCAGGGCAGGCCCTCGCGGCCGTAGGCGTCCAGGGAGCGGTCGAAGTAGCCGGACTCGCCGTTGACGTTGACGTACAGGCTGTCGAAGCTGGTGCCGCCGGCTTCGAGGGCCGCGTTCATCACGTCCCGGATGTGGCCGAGGAGTTCCGCCGTCACCGGGCGGGTGAAGCCGGCGGTGGGGCGCTCGTAGTGCAGGCGGGAGCGCCAGAGCGCCTCGTCGGCGTAGATGTTGCCGACGCCGCTGATCAGGGACTGGTCGAGCAGGGCCCGCTTGATGGTGGTGCGCTTGCGGCGCAGTGCCTGGTGGAAGGCCTCGTCGTCGAAGAGTTCGTCGAGCGGGTCGCGGGCGATGTGCCCGATGACGTCCGGCAGGCCGTCCGGGGTGTTGTCGTGCAGCGAGAGTCCGCCGAAGGTGCGCTGGTCGACGAAGCGGAGCTCGGTGCCGAGGCCGTCGGCGAAGCGGACCCGGACGCGCAGGTGCTTCTCGTCGGGCGTGGTGTGCGGCTGGACCAGCAGCTGGCCGCTCATGCCGAGGTGCGCCAGGACCGACTGTCCGGTGTCCGCGAGCGGCAGCCACAGATACTTGCCGCGCCTGCTCGGCACCCCGAAGGTGTGCCCCTTCAGCCGGTGCGCGAAGTCGTCGGCCCCCGCGAGATGCCGGCGCACCGCACGCGGATGCAGCACCTCCGCCTCGGCGACGGTCCGCGCGGCCACCCACCGCGCCAGCCCACGCCGGACGACCTCGACCTCGGGCAACTCGGGCATCGACAACCCCCTGTGGGAAAACCTGGTGACCTGTGGGACCTGTGGGACCCGGTGAAAAGGACCGAGCGCCCGCCCCCGTCGTACGGGTGCGGGCGCTCGGGGAAACGCTCGGTCAGGCGGTGGCCGACGACGGGGCGTCGTCCTGCGCGACCTCGGCGGGCGGCGGGGTGCCGTCCACGGCGGCCGGGGCCGCCTTCGCCTCGGCGGCTGCCTTGGCGCGCTCGTCCGCCGCGGCCTTGATGGCCCGCCAGGCGGATTCGGCGGCCTGCTGCTCCGCCTCCTTCTTGCTGCGGCCGGTGCCGGTGCCGTACGAGACGCCCCCGACGCGGGCAGCAGCAGTGAAGGTCTTCTCGTGGTCCGGGCCGGTCTCCGTGACCAGGTACTCGGGCACGCCGAGTCCTTCGGTCGCGGTCAGCTCCTGGAGACTGGTCTTCCAGTCCAGGCCGGCGCCGAGGTTCGAGGACTTCTCGATGAGCGGGTCGAACAGGCGGTGCACCAGTTCGGAGGCCGCGTCGAGGCCCTGATCGAGATAGACCGCGCCGATGACCGCTTCCAGGGTATCGGCGAGAATGGAGGCCTTGTCCCGGCCGCCCGTGCCCTCTTCACCACGGCCGAGCCGGATGAAGGAGCCCAGGTCGAGGCCGCGGCCCACCTCCGCAAGCGCACGCGAGTTGACCACCGCGGCCCGCAACTTGGCCAGCTGGCCTTCGGGCAGGTCGGGGTGGATGCGGTACAGCGTGTCGGTGACGACGAGGCCGAGCACGGAGTCCCCGAGGAACTCCAGCCGCTCGTTCGTCGGCAGACCGCCGTTCTCGTAGGCGTAGGAGCGGTGGGTCAGCGCACGCACCAGAAGGGCGGACTCGACGTGGTAGCCGAGCCGCCCTTCCAGAAGCGTGTGGGACGAGGCCTTGTTGTCCGCCGAGCCGTTCCCGCGTCGGCGGGAAGTACCTGCTTCGGCGTCTTCCACCTTCTTGGCAGTGGACACAGTGCCTCTCACCAGCCGCTCAGACCTCGAGGACCTGGCGCTTGTTGTAGGTGCCGCAAGACGGGCACGCGATGTGCTGCTGCTTGGGCTCGTGGCAGCGCTCGCACGCAACCAGGGTGGGGACCGCAGCCTTCCACTGCGACCGGCGGTGGCGCGTGTTGCTGCGCGACATCTTCCGCTTCGGAACAGCCACGGCTACTTCTCCTGCTTCTCGTCGACGCCCGCTTCGGCGCCGCTCATCTCGTCCTTCTCGCCGTCTTCGAGTGAACCGGCGAGTCCCTGCAAAGCCGCCCAACGGATGTCGACGGCGTCATGGTGGTGGTCCGGGTCGTCCGTGAGCCGCGCTCCGCACTCGGAGCACAGGCCCGCACAGTCGTCCTGGCACACCGGCTGCATCGGCAGTGCGAGCACCACCGCATCCCGCAGCAGGGGTTCGAGGTCGATCAGACCGTCCTCGATGTAGAGCTTGTCCTCGTCGTCCTCGGCGTCGTCGCCCGGTTCCGCGCTCACGCGGCCACGGTCGTCGGCGTCAGGGTACGAGAACATCTCCTGGAAGTCCGCTTCGAGCTCCAGCCCGACCGGCTCCAGACACCTTACGCACTCCCCCTTGGCCGATGCACGGGCGGTGCCTGTGACAAGCACCCCTTCCATGACCGACTCCAGGCGGAGGTCGAGCTCCATCGGCGCGCCTTCCGGCACTCCGATGACACCCTCGATACCGAGGTCGCGGGGGGCGTCGACGTCACGGGTCAGGCGCTGCATCGCACCAGGACGCCGGCCCAGCTCGTGCGTATCGATCACGAGAGGGTTGCGGTGGTCGAGGCGTGCGTTGGAGGCCATGGCCGCTTTCGGTCTTCGAGCTCGGGGAACGCCGCCCGCAGGTGTTCCGGGCAGCGGTGATCGCGGACATACACGCGACCGAAGAGCCAGGATACTGGACCTTTCGCTCAGGGCCCAATCCGGTCCCCTCGCCCCGATCCCGCCTACATCCCCCGGCCCTGCTCATAGGCCCGCAGCTGCTCGGCGCTGATCATGCTGGTGTCGAAGAGGCTGGCCTCGTCGAGCGCGTAGTCCTGCGGCTGCCCCTGGTGCTGCTGGGGCAGCTGGGGCTGCTGGTGCTGCGGGGCCTGCCCCTGGTTCGGGTCGTACGCCCCCTGCTGCGCGTCGTAGCCGTGGAAGGCGCCGTCGGTCTGCGGGGCGTAGCCGTTCGGGGCGTACGGGTCCTGCTGGTAGCCGTACGCCTCCTGCGGGGCGTAGCCGGGCTGCTGCGGGTAGCCGGGGTAGGCGTCGGGCTGCTGCTGGTAGCCGTACGCCTCCTGCGGCTCGTACGCGGGCTCCGGCGCGGCCGGGTCGTACGGCGACTCCTGGGCGGCCGGGTCGTACGCCGGTTCCGGGGCGGCGGGGGCCGCCGGGGTGCGCTGGGCCGGGGTGTCGGCCAGGGCCGCGAGGTCGGCGAGGTAGTCGGCGTCGCTGGAGTGCTGGAAGGTCGTGGTGTCGTCGGCGAGGGCGCCGAGGTCGTCGGTGGCGATCCGGCCGTGCAGCTTCTGGCGGCCGCGGTGGACGGCGTCCAGGGTCTTGGCGAGGACGGCCTCGAAGGCGCCGAGCTTGGCGTCGACGTAGGAGTCGGCGGTGTGGCGCAGGGTCTCGGGGTCCTGGCTGCGCTCGGGGGCGTCCTCGTCCTCGTAGCCGTTCTCGTCCAGGCCGGGGCCCGTGCCGAGCAGCTTCTCGCGGCCGCGGCCGACCGAGCCGAGGGTCTTGGTGAGGACGACCTCGAAGTTCGCGAGCTTGGAGTCCACGTAGTCGTCGGCGTCCGCGCGGACCTGCTCGGCCTCGGTGCGGGCCTCGTGCAGGATGCGGTCGGCCTCGGCCTGCGACTGGCGGGCCACCTCGGTGCCCGCGATCAGCGAGCCGCGCTCGGCGTGCGCGCTCTCGATGATCCGGTCGGCCTCCAGGCGGGCCTGCTCGACCAGCTGCTCACGGCCCCCGATCAGCTCCTGCGCCTGCGCGAGGGAGCCGGGCAGCGCCTGGCGGACCTCTTCGAGCAGCGCGAGCAGCTCGGCGCGGTTGACCACGCAGGAGGCCGACATCGGCATGGACCGGGCGGTGGAGACCGTGGAGACGATCTCGTCGAGCTTGTTCTGGATGTCCACCTGTGCTCGCCACTCTCTACAGCTGTGTTGGAGACGGACGGCACGACTGTACGGCCCTGGGGCGGCCGTCCGACACGGGGTGACGTCTTGTCACCTTCCAAGGGGGCGCGGGCGCGTGCCGGCGGGGCGCGGACGCGGGCGCACCGGGGCGGTCAGTCTCTTTTCAGCCGGTCGCGCAGCGCGCTGAGCACGGCCGGGGGCACCAGGTGGGAGACGTCGCCGCCCCACGCCGCGACCTCCTTCACCAGGGAGGAGGAGAGGAAGCTGTAGGTGGGGTTGGTGGGCACGAACAGCGTTTCGACGCCGGTGAGGCCGTTGTTCATCTGGGCCATCTGGAGTTCGTAGTCGAAGTCGCTGACGGCGCGCAGGCCCTTGACGATGGCGGGGATGTCCCGCTCCTTGCAGAAGTCGACGAGGAGGCCGTGGTGGGCCTCGACCCGCACGTTGGCGTACTCGGCGGTGACGTCGCGGATCAGCGCCATCCGCTCGTCGATGTCGAACAGGCCCTGCTTGGACTTGTTGACCATCACCGCGACGTAGACCTCGTCGTAGAGGCGGGACGCGCGGGCGATGATGTCGAGATGTCCGTTGGTGATCGGGTCGAACGACCCGGGACAGACGGCGCGGCGCACTTGAGATCCCTCGCTCTCCGGTCCGGTCATCGTGCGTCTTCGCACGTAGAGGCGGCGCGACCGTACCAAAACGTTCCCTCGCCGTAGCGCCGGGACCGGATCGGCTCGAAGCCCTCCGGCCACCCGAATTCACCGCCTCTGGTGCTGCGCTCCACGGTGACCAGGGCGTCTTCGGTCAGCCAGCCCCCTGCGCGGAGTGTGAGGAGGATCTCGCGGAGATCGTCGTCGGAGACCGCGTACGGGGGGTCGAGGAAGACCAGGTCGTACGGTGCGGCGGGGGGTGCGGTGCGGATGACTTGCTCCGCTTTGCCCGTTCTGACCTCGGCGCCGGGGAGGCCGATGTTCTTCACGTTCTCCCGCACGGTTTTCGCCGCGCGGGCGTCGGCTTCCACGAGGAGGGTGTGGCTGGCGCCCCGGGAGAGGGCTTCCAGGCCTACGGCCCCCGAGCCGGCGTAGAGGTCCAGGACCCGGGTGCCGTCCAGGGGGGTGGCGAGGAGGGACTGCCAGGTGGAGAAGAGGGCTTCGCGTGCGCGGTCCGAGGTGGGGCGGGTTCCAGTGCCGGGCGGCACCGAGAGGCGCCGTCCGCCTGCGGTGCCGGCGATCACGCGAGTCATGTGAGCGGTCCTTTATTTGGCGGGGTTCGCTTTATTTTCGCAGGTGGTGGGGAGGGGTTCCGTACGTCGGCGGGTACCGGTCGCATGTGGCTGATCGCGCAGTTCCCCGCGCCCCTTCAGGGAGATGAGCCTCAGCCCTTTTCCAGGTACTGCTCTCTCTCCTCGTCCACGAGGGCGTCCAGGGCTGTGCGTAGAGCCGGGTAGTTCTCCAGGTCGGGGTCGGACTCGACGATGGCCGTCGCTTCCTTCCTGGCCTCCGCGATGATCTCCTCGTCCTCGATGACCTCCAGGACGCGCAGGCTGGTGCGGGCGCCGGACTGGGCCTGGCCGAGGACGTCGCCTTCTCGGCGTTCCTCCAGGTCCAGGCGGGAGAGTTCGAAGCCGTCGAGGGTGGAGGCCACGGCGGCGAGGCGGCGGCGGGCGGGGCTGGCCTCGGGCATCTCGGAGACCAGGAGGCAGAGGCCGGGGGCGCTGCCCCGGCCCACGCGGCCGCGGAGCTGGTGGAGCTGGGAGACGCCGAAGCGGTCGGCGTCCATGATGACCATGGCGGTGGCGTTGGGGACGTTGACGCCGACCTCGATGACCGTGGTGGCGACCAGGACGTCCGTCTCCCCTGCCGCGAAGCGGCGCATCACCGCGTCCTTGTCGTCGGGGTGCATCCTGCCGTGCAGGACCTCGACGCGCAGTCCCTGGAGGGGGCCCTTGGCGAGGTGGTCGGCGACGTCGAGGACGGCGAGCGGGGGGCGTTTGTCGCCTTCGGTGGCCTTCTTCTCGGCGGCGGTGTCCTGTTCGTCGCCGATGCGGGGGCAGACGACGTACGCCTGATGGCCGCCCTCCACCTCCTCGCGGACGCGTTCCCAGGCGCGGGTGAGGAAGTGGGGTTTGTCGGCGGCCGGGACGACATGGGTGGCGATCGGGGAGCGGCCCGCCGGGAGCTGGTCCAGGACGGAGGTCTCCAGGTCGCCGAAGACGGTCATCGCGACCGTGCGCGGGATCGGGGTGGCCGTCATGACGAGCAGGTGCGGGGGCTGTTTGCCCTTGCCGCGCAGGGCGTCGCGCTGTTCGACACCGAAGCGGTGCTGCTCGTCCACGACCACCAGACCGAGATCGTGGAACTGCACCACGTCCTCGATCAGCGCGTGGGTGCCGATGACGACGCCCGCCTCCCCGGTGACGATGTCGAGCAGCGCCTTGCGCCGGGCTGCCGCCCCCATCGACCCGGTGAGCAGCACCACCTTGGTGGCGTGCTCGGTCCCGCCCAGCATCCCGCCCTCGGCCAGCTCCCCCATCATCTCGGTGATGGACCGGTGGTGCTGCTGGGCGAGCACTTCGGTCGGCGCGAGCATGGCGGCCTGCCCGCCGGCGTCGACGGTGGCGAGCATGGCGCGCAGGGCGACGAGTGTCTTGCCCGATCCGACCTCCCCCTGGAGCAGCCGGTGCATCGGGTGGGCCGTGGCGAGGTCGGTGAAGATCTCGGCGGAGACGCGTTGCTGGCCTTCGGTGAGGGTGAAGGGGAGGCGGGCGTCGAAGGCGGTGAGGAGGCCGTCGGGCCGGGGCTTGCGGGGGACGGCGGGGAGTTGGGTGTCGGCGTGGCGGCGGCGGGCCAGGGCGACCTGGAGGACGAAGGCCTCGTCCCACTTCAGGCGGGCGCGGGCGTCGGTGACGTCGGCCTGGGTGGCGGGGCGGTGGATCTTGCGGAGGGCCTCGGGGAGGGTGACGAGGCCGCGGCCCTCGCGCAGGGCGGGCGGGAGGGGGTCGAGGGCTTCGGCGGCGCTGGGCAGGACCGTCTGGACGGCCTTGCCGATCTTCCAGGACTCCAGTTTGGCGGTGGCCGGGTAGAGGGGGATCAGGGCGCCGGCCCAGTTCTCCGCCGCGTCCTCGGTGTCGTCGTCCTTGTCGAGGAGTTCGTAGGCGGGGTGGGCGAGTTGGAGGCGGCGGTTGAAGACGGAGACCTTGCCGGAGAACATCGCGCGGGTGCCGGGCAGGAGTTCCTTGTGCGGCTTGTGCACGCCGTTGCCGAAGAAGACCAGCTGGAGGCGGCCCATGCCGTCCGTGATGGTGACTTCGAGCCGCTGGCCCTTGCCGCGCGGGGCGCGGGCGGAGGCGAAGGTGTGCAGCCGGGCGTCCGCGACCTGGGCGACCACCGTGACGTGTTCGTCCATGGGGAGGTCGGCGAGGTGGGTGAGCTGGCCGCGCTCCTCGTATCTGCGGGGGTAGTGGTGCAGCAGATCGCCGACGGAGTGCAGGCCGAGGTGCTCGGCCATCACCTTCGCGGTGGCGGGGCCGAGCACTTTCTTCAGTGGTTCTCGCAGTGCGGGCACGAGATCCATTGCACACCACGCCACCGACAATGCCCCACCCGCCGCCCCGCCCCCGCGAACAGCCCCGCCGTCCGCGGCCGTATACGGCGTACGGCCCCCTGGTCAGGGACATCGGTGAAACCCCTGGTCAGCTCATCGGCTCGGGCCTAGGATGGCGCGCCCCAGCCATCCCCCCGCGGTCACCGCCCCACCCGGACCGCCCGACCCCGCGCCGGACACCGTTCCCCCCACCGGCGCCGTGACGATGGACTCCCAGACCTCACAGTCATCCCATGCCTCCCAGTCGCCCCATACGTTCCAGGTCGACCTGCGTGGCCTGGTGGACCTGCTCTCCCATCACCTCTACTCCAGCCCCAAGGTCTATCTGCGCGAGCTGCTGCAGAACGCCGTGGACGCCGTCACCGCCCGGCGGGAGCGGGACCCCGGCGCCCCGGCGACCGTGCGGCTGTACGCCGACGGGGAGGGCGGGCTGCGGATCGAGGACAGCGGCATCGGGCTCACCGAGCCGGACGTGCACAGTCTGCTCGCGACGATCGGGCGCAGTTCCAAGCGGGCCGAGGGGCTGCAGGAGGCCCGGTCCGGGTTCCTCGGGCAGTTCGGGATCGGGCTGCTGGCCTGTTTCGTGGTGGCCGAGCGGGTCCGCGTGGTCAGCCGCAGCGCCCTCGATCCTGAGGCGCCGCCGGTGGAGTGGACGGCGCGTGACGACGGGTCGTACACCGTGCGCACGCTGCCCGCCTCGGCGCGGAGCGAGCCGGGCACCACCGTGCACCTGGTGGCGCGGGCGGGCGCGGCCGAGTGGCTGTCTCCGGAGCGGGTGCGGGCGCTGGCGCGGGACTTCGGCTCGCTGCTGCCGTACGACGTCCGGGTCGGCGAGGAGCCGGTCGCGGAGCTGCCCGCGCCCTGGGACCGCGCCTGGCCGAGTCCGGCCGAGCGGCGGGCGGGGCTGGCCCGGCACTGCCACGAGCTGTTCGGCTTCACCCCGCTGGACTCGATCACGCTGGACGTGCCGCTGGCCGGGGTGCGCGGGGTGGCGTACGTGCTGCCCTCGGCGGTGAGCCCCGCGCAGCGGGCCACGCACCGGGTGCATCTGAAGGGCATGCTGCTGACCGAGCGGGCCGAACAGCTGCTGCCCGACTGGGCGTTCTTCGTGCGCTGTGTGCTGGACACCGACAGTCTGCGGCCGACGGCCTCGCGCGAGGCGCTGTACGAGGACGAGACGCTGGCGGCCGTGCGGGAGGCGCTGGGCGAGCGCATCCGGGGCTGGCTGACCGGGCTCGCGGCGGGCGATCCGGAGCGGCTGAGCGCGTTCCTCGCGGTGCATCACCTGGGCGTGAAGTCGCTGGCGCGGCACGACCCGGAGATGCTGCGGATCATGCTGCCCTGGCTGCCGTTCGAGACGACGGACGGCCGGCTGTCCCTGGAGGAGTTCGCGCAGCGGCATCCGGTGGTGCACTTCACGCGGACGGTGGAGGAGTACCGGCAGGTCGCGGCGATCGCCTCGGCGCAGGGCATCGGTGTGATCAATGGCGGTTACACCTACGACGGTGAGCTGGTGGAGGCGCTGCCCTCGGTACGGCCCGGGACGGTGGTCGCGGAGCTGGACCCGGACACCGTGACCGCGCATCTGGACACCGTCGATCCGGCGGAGGAGCTGGCGCTGTCGGGGTTCCTGGCGGCGGCGCGGGCGAAGCTGGACCCGCTGGGCTGTGACGTGGTGCTGCGCGCGTTCCATCCGCTGTCGGTGCCCGCGCTGCATCTGGACGACCGGGCGGCGCGGCACGAGCAGGCGCGCGCGGAGGCGGAGGAGCGGGCGGACGAGCTGTGGGCGGGCATCCTGGGTTCGCTGCGCGGGAGCGCGCCGCGTGCCCGGCTGGTGCTGAACCATCTCAACCCGCTGATCCGGCGCATCGGTTCACTGGGCGACGCCGAACTGATCGGCACCGCGACGGAGTCGCTGTACGGGCAGGCGCTGCTGATGGCGCGGCGGCCGCTCCGGCCCGCCGACTCGGCGCTGCTGAACCGGGCGTTCATCGGGCTGCTGGAGTGGGCGACCCATGGGGAGGACGGCAAGTGACGGACGCGATCGGGGACTTCGACGCGCTGCGCCGGGCCATGGCGGAGAACGCCGAGCGACCCGAGGGTCCGGCGCGCAACGCCCGTGCGGAGGAACTGCTCACCGAGGCGGAGAAGTTGGGCGTTCCGCTGGCGGTGATCGAGGCGCTGGGCCACCAGTTGAACGTCTACAACTACAGCTCCGAGAAGGACCGCATGTTCGTGCCCTTCGCGCGGCTGCTGCGGATGTGGGACGAACGCCCGGAGGACTTCGACGAGTACGAGGCGCACTCGCTGCACTGGGTGTTCAAGTGGATGTCGGCGGGGATGCTGGGCCAGCCGCACATCGCGCTGGCCTCGGTGGAGACGTGGCTGGGCGAGATGGAAAACCGGTACCGGATCGCCGGATACTCCGAACGGGCCGTGCGCAGCGCCGAGTTCAGCGTGGCCGCGCATGTCGGTGACCGGGCGCGGGCGGAGCGGGCGTATGCCGCGTGGCTGGCGGCCGACCGGGACGCGATGGCGGACTGCCACGCCTGCGAACTGCACGGACAGGGCGTCTGGCAGGCCGAACTGGGTCGGGACGCCGAGGCGTTGGAGCTGTGGCGGCCGGTCCTGGACGGCGAGTTCAGCTGTGCGCACGAGCCGCACCAGGTGCTGGGGTCCTCGCTGCTCCCGCTGCTGCGGCTGGGCCGCCCGGACGAGGCGCGCGCCCATCATCTGCGGGGTTTCCGGCTGGTGCGGCCGATGGAGAGCATGCGGGACGCCTACGCGGACCATGTGGAGTTCTGCGCGCTGACCGGCAACGAGGCGCGCGGTCTGGAGCTGCTCGCGCAGCGGCCCGCGTACTTCACGGACAGCGGGCATCCGCGCAGCCGGCTGGACTTCCTGGCGGTGGTGACGCTGCTGGCGGACCGGCTGACCGGGCTCGGCCTGGGCGAGCGGCAGGTGCCGGGGCCCGCGGGGCGGACCTGGACCGCGCGGGAGCTGGCCGGGTGGGCGCGGGCCGAGGCGCTGGAGCTGGCCGGGCGTTTCGACGCCCGCAACGGCACCTCGTCCGTGGGCGACCGGGCCCGGGCGCGCATGGCGCAGGAGCCGCTGGTGGAGCGGCTGCCGCTGGGCGTGCGGACGGTACGGGCCGCTCCGGCGCCGGTGGCCGCGCCGCCCGGGGCGCCGGCCGTACCGGACCGGGCGGGGCTGCCCGCGCTGCTCGCGGAGGCGCGGCGGCTTTCGGACGGGCTCCGTCCGCACGCGACCGAGGCGTGGGAGGCGGTGGCGCGGGCCGCCGAGGGCGTGGAGCTGGACGTCCGCGACCGGGCGGAGATCGCGGACCACGAGGCGATCGCCCGGGGCCCGGAGGGCATCGCGCTCTTCGAGCGGGCCGCCGGGCTGTACCTGGAGGCGGGCGACCCCGGCGAGGCACTGGCCGCCCGGGGCCGGGCCGCGTACATCCGCGCCCTCACCGGCGAGGTCGCACCCGCGCTGGCCGCGACCGAGGAGCTGTACGACCGCGCGCTCGCGCTGTACGCCGAGGACGGCACCGGGGTCCGGCAGACGGCCGCGGTGCTGATGAGCCGGGCCCGGGTGCTGATGCGCGCGGTGCACGGCGGCGCGGCGGTCCTCGGGGACGCCCCGGAGCCCGAGCAGGCGCCGGAGCCCGATGCGGAGGCCGCCGAGACCGTCGTACGGCTCGTGCGGGAGCTCCTGGCGCTGGTCGACGGGCACACCGGGGACGACGTGCGGCTGGCCGCGCGGGCCGCCGAGGCGCACGCGATGCTGGCCGAACTGGCCGAGCTGAGCGGTGATCTGGAGCAGGCAATGACGCTGTTCCGGCAGGCCACCGAGGAGTTCGTGGCCGCCGGGCTGCCCTGGCTCACGCCGGAGTACGACGTACGGGTGGCGGCGCTGGCGCACCGGCTCGGGCGGACGGACGAGACCGAGGAGGTGTTGCGGGACGCCCTGGCGCACGGCGGGCCGTATCTCGAACCGGTCGCGCGGGCGCAGCTGCACCTCCAGCTCGCCGAGGTGACCGGCGGCCGGGGCGACGCCCGGGAGGCCGCCGCGCACGCGCTGGACGCCGCGCACTGGGCGGACGAGGCGGGCGAGAGCGGCACGCTCGGCGCCTGGGCCCGGCATCTGCTGGGTGGCGCCCTGCTGCGCCAGGGGCGCTGTGCGGAGGCGGCGGAGGTGCTGGAGTCGGCGCTCGCGGAGCTGTCGGTGGAGCGGCACGGGGACGGCACGGTGGTGCAGACCCGGTGGTGGCTCGGGGACTGTCTGAGCGAGCTGGGCGAGCACCGGGACGCCGCCGAGCAGCGGCTGCTGGCCGCCGAGATCGCCCGGCACTGGCCCGAGCAGCAGGACCACGCCACACTGGCACACCTCGCGGGCGAATCCCTGGGTCACGCGGGGCTGCCGGACGAGGCCGACCGCGCCTATGTGCGGGCCGCGGAGCTGTGGCGGGAGCTGGGCAACGCCCGCTTCCTGGTCCGCTCGCTGCGCGCCCGCGCGTGGCTGGCGGCGGCCGCGCAGGAGGGGGACGGGAACGGGAACGGGGACGGGACCAGGGACGGCGCCGGGGACGCGCGGCGGCTGATGGCGGAGGCGGTGCGCGCATGCGCACAGGCGCGCGAGAACGCGGCCGACCCCGTCGAGCACACCGAACTCACCGCCGAACTGGGCCACACCCACCGCCAGTTCGGTGACCTGCTGTTCCGCCTGGCCACCGAGGCGGCCGAAGAGGACGCGGTCCAGGCCACGTTGACCGGTGCGCTGGAGCAGCTGGAGCTGGCGGCGACCGTCTTCGCCGACCTGGGCTCCGACGGACTCCACAGCCGTACGAGTGCCGAACTGGCCGCCGGACGCCTGGAGTTCGACCTCGGCCACCAGGAGGGCGCCCAGACCCGCGCCCGTACCGTCCTCGCGCTGTACGCCGACGCCGACGACACGGACGAGGTGGCCACCGCCCGCCGCACGGAGGCCGCGCGGCTGCTGGGCGGCGCCCCCGAGCGGCCCGGGGAGGCCTGAGGTCCTACTCCACGCCGATCAGCAGCAGCGACCCCTGCCTGCCGCCCCGGTACACCACCGTGTCCACGGCCAGGTAGGAGTCGCGGACCCGGGACTCCAGGCGGTCGGCGACCTCCTCGGGGGTCTCGTCGCCCACCACCAGGGTGACCAGCTCGCCGCCGGCCTGGAGCATCCGGTCCAGGACGGTCTCGGCGGTGGCCGTGAGATCGGGGCCGATGACCGCCACGTCGCCGTCGATCAGGCCCAGCACGTCCCCGGCCTGGCAGATCCCGGCCGAGGTCCACGACTGGCGCTCGGCGACGACGACCTCGGCGTGCCGGGTGGCGCCCGCCGCCGAGGTCATCTGGACCACGTCCTCGTCGAAGCGGCGCCCCGGCTCGTGCACGGCGAGCGCGGCGATGCCCTGCACCGCCGAGCGGGTCGGGATGAGGGCCACCCGGATGCCCTCGGCGCGGGCCTGTTCGGCGGCCGCGGCGGCGGTGTGGCGCAGTTCGGCGTCGTTCGGCAGCAGCACCACCTCGCGGGCGTGCGCGCGCCGCAGCGCCTCGGCCAGCTCCCCGCTCGCGGGCGGCTCCCCGGGCCGGGCGAGGACGGTGGTGGCCCCGGCCTCGGCGTACAGCCCCGCGAGCCCCTCCCCCGGTACGACGGCCACGACGGCCCGCTGGACGCGCTCGCGCGCGGGCGGCTCCCCTCCGGTGTGCACGTCACCGGCCGCGAAGTGGGTGATCCTGATCCGGTACGGCCGCCCGGCCTCCACGCCCGCCTCCACGGCGGCCCCGGCGTCGTCGACGTGCACATGGACGTTCCACAGCCCGTCGCCGCCGACCACCACGAGGGAGTCCCCGAGGGCGTCGAGGCGCTCCCGCAGCCGGGCGACGGCCGCGTCCCCGGCCTCCAGCAGGTAGATGACCTCGTAGGCGGGGCCCCCGGGCTCCACGCTCTCGGGGCACGCCCCGGCCGGGACGGAGCTGGGAGCGGGAAGGGCGGCGGGAGCGACGGCGTCCTCCTCGACCGCCTCCCCCGTGACCGCCTCCACGAGCGCCCCGAGCACCGCCACCAGACCGCGTCCACCCGCGTCCACGACCCCGGCCCGGCCCAGCACCGCGAGCAGGCGCGGGGTCTCGGCCAGGGCGGTACGCGCGCCCTCGTGGGCGGCCCGGGCGACGGCCCCGCAGTCGTCGCCGGCCACCTCGGCCGCGTCGGCCGCCGCCGAGGCCACCGTCAGCACCGTGCCCTCCACCGGGTGCGCCACCGCCTCGCGCGCGGAGTCGGCGGCGTGCCGCAGCGCAAGCCGCAGCCGGGCCCCGTCGACGTGAGCGGCGCCACCGTCGCTCTCCGCGAGCACCTGGGACATCCCCCGCAGCAGCTGCGCCAGGATCGTCCCGGAGTTGCCGCGCGCCCCGATGAGCGCCCCGTGGGCCATCGCACGCACGGCGCCGGCGAGCGAGGGCCGCCCGGCGCCCGTCTCGTACCCGGCGAAGACCGCCTCCACGGCGGCGCCGGCCGACTCCATGGTCAGGTAGAGGTTGGTGCCCGTGTCCCCGTCCGCGACGGGATAGACGTTGATGGCGTCGATCTCCTCGCGCGCGCGTCCGAGCGCCCGCAGCGCCCCACCGCACCAGGTGCGCACCGCGAGAGCATCGAGGAATGTCAGCGGCACCTGCGCCACCTGCGCCTCCCTGACTGGCCGGCCGTGGCTCGCAGCGTAGACCCCGCGCCGGGGTGCCCCCGAGCAGGGCCGGGAGCGGGCACACCCCCAGGCCGTGGTAGTTTCGTTGTACGGAAGCAGCCGATGTATGCTGCTCCGGTTGCCCGATCTCGGTCGGGCCATTCCCCCTGGCAACGCCACTCAAGATCTCGGACCTCCGGGTCTCGATCCCGGCCTGCCGGGATCAACCGTAAGTGCATCTGAAGTCTTTGGAGTGACCCGTGGCTGCCAACTGCGACGTCTGCGGCAAGGGGCCGGGCTTCGGCAACAACATCTCGTTTTCGCACCGCCGTACGCCTCGTCGCTGGAACCCGAACATCCAGCGCGTCCGTACCGTGGTCGGCGGGACGCCGAAGCGCGTGAACGCTTGCACCTCGTGCATCAAGGCCGGCAAGGTCTCGCGCTGACGAATTGCTAAGCGCGCGGCCATAGTCGGTTGCTGCGTCGAGCCGGTCCACCTTCGGGTGGGCCGGCTCTTCGCGTTGCCCCGATGAGGTCCGTACGACGCCTGTACGGCCGTTCCAGGCCCGGAGCCCTTGCGGCGCCGGGCCTTCACCGGTTCCGGAAGCGCCAGCCGTGGTCGACCGGCCCGATGCCCGCGCCCAGCGCGAACCCGGCCTCGATCGCCCCGGTGACGTACTCCTTGGCCGCTGTGGCCGCCTCCGGCACCGGGAGCCCCTTGGCCAGCTCGGCGGCGAGCGCGGAGGCGAGCGTGCAGCCCGTGCCGTGGGTGTGCCGGTTGTCGTGACGTGGAGCACGCAGCCAGTACTCCGCGGAGCCGTCCGTGAGCAGATCGACGGCGTCCCCGGCCAGATGGCCGCCCTTGATCAGCACCCAGCGCGGCCCGAACTCCAGCACCGCGTCGGCCGCGCGGCGCAGATCGCCCTCCGACTCGGCCCGAATCCCTGTGAGTTGCGCCACTTCGTCCAGATTCGGGGTGGCCACGGTGGCCACCGGCAGCAACCGGGTGCGCACGGAATCCAGCGCGGACGCGGCGAGCAGCGGATCGCCGTGCTTGGAGACGCCGACCGGGTCCACCACCACGGGCGCGTCCGTGCCGGAGATCAACTCCGCCACCGCCTCGACCAGTTCCGCCGAGGCCAGCATCCCGGTCTTCACGGCCTGGACGCCGATGTCGTCGACCACGCTGCGGTACTGCGCGCGTACCGCCTCCACCGGCAGTTCCCAGGCGCCCTGCACCCCGAGCGAATTCTGCGCCGTCACGGCCGTGATGACGCTCATGCCGTGCACGCCGAGGGCCAGCATCGTCTTCAGGTCGGCCTGGATCCCGGCGCCTCCGCCGGAGTCCGAGCCCGCGACGGTCAGGACGCGCGGCGGCACCCGGGATGCGCTCACGACTCCACGTCCCCGAAGTGGTCCCAGCCGCCCTTGTTCGTCCAGGGCGCCCCGTCCACGGTCACCTGGGGCAGCGCCGAGGGGTTGAGGACCTCGCCGATGATCTTCCAGCGGGCGGGCAGCTTGGCGTCCGGCGGGAAGGTGGCCACGATCGCGTGGTCCTCTCCCCCGGTCAGCACCCACTGCAGCGGGTCCACGCCGACGGCCTGCCCGATGTCGTTCATCTGGGTCGGGATGTCGATCGCGCCGGAGCGGATGTCGATGCGCACCTTGCTGGCCTCGGCGATGTGCCCGAGGTCCGCGATCAGCCCGTCGCTCACGTCGCACATCGCGGTGGCGCCGAGCGCGGCGGCGGCCGGACCCGCGTGGTACGGCGGCTCGGGGCGCCGGTGGGCCTCCACGAACGCGCGCGGCGAGCGGAAGCCCCGGGAGAGCACCGCGAACCCGGCGGCGGACCAGCCGAGCCAGCCGGTGACGGCCACCAGGTCGCCGGGCTGTGCCCCGCCCCGGGTGACCGGCTCCTGGTTGCGCAGATCGCCGAGCGCGGTGATCGACACCATGATCGTGTCCCCGCGTACGACGTCCCCGCCGACCACGGAGGCCCCGGCGACCCGGCACTCGTCGCGCAGGCCGTCCATCAGCTCGCTGGGCCAGGTGACCGGCAGCTCGGCCGGGACGACCAGGCCGAGCAGCAGCGCGGTCGGCACGGCGCCCATCGCGGCGATGTCCGCGAGGTTCTGCGCGGCGGCCTTGCGGCCCACGTCGTAGGCCGTGGACCAGTCGCGGCGGAAGTGCCGGCCCTCCAGCAGGATGTCGGTGCTCGCCACCACCCGGCGGTCCGGAGCGGCGACCACCGCGGCGTCGTCACCGGGGCCGACCCGGACCGCCGGGGTGGTGGTGAGACGGGAGGTCAGCTCCCGGATGAGCCCGAACTCGCCGAGCTCACCCACTGTGCCCTTCATGGCGTCAAGCCCCTTCTCTGCCTGTCCGTGCCCGGTCGCGTCTTCAGTGTCCCCGATACGCCCCGGACGGCCTTCCCGGGGACGCCGGCCGTCAACTTCCGTACCGTCCGCACCCCGGCACGCGGCACCGGTCGCGGAGGTCTCCCCGCGGGGACCGGCGACGCGATACCGTGGCGTTCCTTTCCCCCACATGATCCTCGTGGCCGCACCCTGGAGGTTCCGTGGTACAGGCGTACATCCTGATCCAGACGGAGGTCGGCAAGGCGTCGACCGTCGCCGAGACGATCGGCAAGATTCCCGGAGTGATCCGGGCCGAGGACGTCACCGGGCCCTACGACGTCATCGTGCGCGCACAGGCCGACACCGTCGACGAGCTGGGTCGGATGGTGGTCGCGAAGGTCCAGCAGGTGGACGGCATCACGCGCACCCTGACCTGTCCAGTCGTCCATCTGTAGCCCCCGTCTACGCTTGGCCGGTGAACTTCTTCCGTCACCGGCCCCTCGCCCTGCTCGCGCCCGTGCTGCTGACCGCGGTCGCGGGCTGCTCCGCGGCGCACGACGGCGGTTCGGCCGGGGCTCCCCGCCCCGACGCGAGGACCGCCCCCCTGTGCCGGAAGCTGCACGAGGTGCTGCCCGGGACGGTGGACGGCAAGCGCCGAGGCGACCCCGGTCCCCGGTCCGTGTACACGGCGGGCTGGGGAGGCTCGGCGATCATACTGCGCTGCGGGGTGGTCCGGCCGCCCAAGATGATCGACCCGAAGGTGGCCACGGGAGACGACCCCGACGCGATCGCGGGCGGGGTCGACGGCGTGGACTGGCTCATGGAGAAACAGGGCGACGGGGTCTGGCGTTTCACCACCGCCAACCGGCGTGCGTACGTGGAGCTGACCCTGCGCGGCCTGTCCGGCCCGGACGACGCCTCCCCGGCGCTGATCGCCCTGGCCCCGGCCGTGAAGAAGGCGATCCCCGAGGGGATCGCCTCCATGCGGTGATGGATCCGGGACGGCCTCAGCCCACTCAGGGGCGCGGGCCGGGTCGATGTGCGGCTCCGCCGCGTGGGCGCGACAAGCCACCACGGGCCCGCGGCCGGCGAACAACCGGTGCCGCCCTCCCAGCGGAGCGCCCCGTCAGCGCAGCCCGGTGGAGCGCCGCAGCGCCGCCTGGATCAGGCGGTCCACCAGCTCCGGGTAGGCGATGCCGGAGGCCTCCCACATCTTGGGGTACATCGAGATCGGCGTGAACCCGGGCAGGGTGTTGATCTCGTTGATGACGAACTCGCCGCCGTCGGTGAGGAAGAAGTCCGCGCGCACCAGCCCCTCGCAGGCCGCCGCCTCGAACGCCTCCACCGCGAGACGCCGCACCTCGGCGGTCTCCTCTTCGGTGAGCGGCGCGGGGACGACACCGGGCGTGGAGTCGATGTACTTGGCGTCGAAGTCGTAGTACGCGTGGGCGCTCGGCGGCGGGATCTCGGCCGGGACGGAGGCGCGCGGCCCGTCCTCGAACTCCAGGACGCCGCACTCGATCTCGCGGCCGCTCAGCGCGGCCTCCACGATGATCTTCGGGTCGTGCCGCTGGGCCTCGGCGATCGCCTCGTCCAGACCGGCCAGGCCGTCGACCTTGGTGATGCCGATGGAGGAACCCGCGCGGGCGGGCTTCACGAACAGCGGCCAGCCGTGCTCACCGGCGAAGTCCACGATCTTCTTGCGGGCGGCGGACTCGTCCCGCTCCCACTCGCGGGGCCGGATCACCACGTACGGGCCGACCTTGAGCCCGAAGGAGGTGAACACCCGCTTCATGTACTCCTTGTCCTGGCCCACGGCCGAGGCGAGCACACCGCAGCCGACGTACGGCACACCGGACAGCTCCAGGAGTCCCTGCAGGGTGCCGTCCTCGCCGTAGGGGCCGTGCAGCACCGGGAAGACCACGTCGACCTCGCCGAGCGCCTTCGGGACCGCGCCGGGCTCGCTGTAGACGACCTCGCGGTTCGCGGGGTCGACGGGGAGCACCACGCCGCCCTCGCCGGACTCGGCCACGTCGGCGACCTCGGGGGTGCGGCGGTCGGCGATGGCCATGCGCTCCGGCTCGTCGGCCGTCAGCACCCAGCGGCCGTCCCGGGTGATGCCGATGGGCAGGACGTCGTACTTGGTCCGGTCGACGGCACCGAGGACGGCGCCGGCGGTGACCGTGGAGATGCCGTGTTCGGAGCTGCGGCCGCCGAAGACGACGGCCACACGCGGCTTGCGCGACGGCTTCTGCTCGGGGCTCTGGGGGAGGTTCTCGGTGCTCATATCGCGATGAGCGTACCCGCTGGTACGGCATGGCGACAGCGTTGACCGGGGGCTCCGGACGCGGTGTCGCTCAGTGTCGTTCGGGCTTCGCGCTGCGCGACATCAGCTCCTTGAGGGCGACCACCGGCGGCTTGCCCTCGTGCACGATGTCCACCACCGTCTCGGTGATGGGCATGTCGACACCGTGCCTGCGGGCCAGATCCAGCACGGACTCGCAGGACTTGACGCCCTCGGCGGTCTGCCGGGTGACCGCGATCGTCTCCTGGAGGGTCATGCCCTTGCCGAGGTTGGTGCCGAAGGTGTGGTTGCGCGAGAGCGGCGAGGAGCAGGTGGCGACCAGGTCCCCGAGTCCGGCGAGGCCGGAGAAGGTGAGCGGGTCGGCGCCGAGCGCCATGCCGAGCCGGGTGGTCTCCGCCAGGCCGCGTGTGATGAGCGAGCCCTTGGCGTTGTCGCCGAGGCCCATGCCGTCGGCGATGCCGACCGCGAGGCCGATCACGTTCTTGACCGCGCCGCCGAGTTCGCAGCCGGCCACGTCGGTGTTGGTGTACGGCCGGAAGTACGGGGTGTGGCAGGCCGCCTGGAGCCGCCGGGCCACGGCCTCGTCGGTGCAGGCGACCACGGCGGCGGCCGGCATCCGCGCGGCCACCTCACGGGCGAGGTTCGGCCCGGTGACCACCGCGACGCGCTCGGCCGGGATCTTCGCGACGTCCTCGACGACCTCGCTCATCCGCATGGCCGAGCCGAGTTCGATCCCCTTCATCAGGGAGACGACGACGGTGTGCGGGGCGAGCAGCGGGGCCCACTCGGCAAGGTTGGCGCGCAGCGTCTGGGAGGGGATCGTCAGGACGGTGAAGTCCGCGTCCCGCAGCGCCTCGGCGGCGTCGGAGGTGGCGCGCAGGTTCTCCGGGAGTTCGACACCGGGGAGGTAGTCGGGGTTGGTGCGCGTGGAGTTGACCGTCCCGGCCACCTCCGGACGGCGGGCCCACAGGGTCACCTCGCAGCCCGCGTCGGCGAGCACCATCGCGAAGGCGGTGCCCCACGAACCGGTGCCCATGACTGCGGCGCGGACGGGTGTGCTCACTTGCCGCTCCCCCCTTCGGTGGCGGCGGTCTCGGCGGCGGGGGCCGGCTCCTTCACGGCCGGTGCCGCGGTGCCGGACTGGGCGCGGGTCCTGCGGCGCTGCTCGATCCGCTCGCGGCGCGGGTCGTAGGGCGTGGCGGGCGCCTTCTCGCCGCGGATCTCCTCCAGCTGGCGGGTGATGGCGGCCATGATGACCTCGGTCGCCTCCTTGAGCAGCTCGGCGGTCATCTCGCGGTCGTAGAACCGGGAGAGGTCGACGGGCGGCCCGGCGAGGACGTGGTGGGTCTTGCGCGGGAAGAGATGGGGCTTCTTCGCGTAGGGCGGCAGGAGTTCGTTGCAGCCCCACTGCGCGACGGGGACGACCGGGCACTTGGTCTGGAGGGCGACGCGGGCCGCTCCGGTCTTGGCGGTCATGGGCCAGCCGTCGGGGTCGCGGGTGAGGGTGCCCTCGGGGTAGAAGGCGACGCACTCGCCGCGCTCCACGGCGTCGATCGCGGCGCGGAACGCGCTCAGCGCGTCGGTGCTCTCGCGGTAAACCGGGATCTGTCCGGTGCCGCGCATCGCGGCGCCCACAAATCCCTTCTTGAAAAGGCCGCTCTTCGCGAGGAATCGCGGAACCCGGCCGGTGTTGTACTGATAGTGCGCGTACGCGAAGGGGTCGACGTGTGAATTGTGGTTCACCGCGGTGATAAATCCGCCCTCGGCCGGAATGTGCTCCATTCCGCGCCAGTCACGCTTGATCAGAACCGCCAGCGGCGGTTTGCAGATCACCGCGGCGAAGCGGTACCAGAAGCCGATTCTGCGGCGGGACACGCGGACACCTTCCTCCAGGGCCTCTGAGGGCCGTCATCTCGGCCGGTGGTCGCACAAGTTTCACTTGAGGCCGCCGGTCTGTCGAGAACACCGTACGCCCGCACGTCAGTACGCACCGCCCCCGGACGGGGCTTCACAGCATTCCCCCAAAACCGGCCGGACGGAAGACGCCGGGGTCCGCGGGTGACAATGATCGCGACGAGAGAGGGACGGTACGCCGGTGCAGTGGACCTTGGTGATACCCCTGAAACCCTTGGCACAGGCCAAGAGCAGGCTCGCGGCCGCCGTTCCGGACGGGGTGCGGGCCGGGCTGGTCCTGGCGTTCGCGCAGGACACGGTGGCGGCGGTGCTGGGGTGTACACGGGTGACGGATGTGGCGGTCGTCACGGACGACCCGGTGGCCGGCCGGGAACTGGCCGCGCTGGGCGCCCGGATCGTCCCCGACGTGCCGGGCGGCGGTCTGAACGCCGCTCTGGCGCACGGTGCGGCCGCCGTGCGCACCGTACGGCCCGGTGCGGCCGTCGCCGCGCTCAACGCCGATCTGCCCGCGCTGCGCCCGGCGGAGCTGTCCCGGGTGCTGGACGCGGCCGCCGCCTTCCCGCGCGCGTTCCTCGCGGACGCGGCCGGGATCGGCACCACCCTGCTCACGGCGGCGCCCGGTCATCCCCTCGTCCCCGGCTTCGGCGGCGCCTCCCGCGACCGACACCGCGCCTCGGGGGCGGCGGAACTGCTGCTCGCGGACGTGGACTCGGTACGGCAGGACGTGGACACCCGCGCGGATCTGCGGGCGGCGCTGGCGCTCGGAGTGGGCCCCTACACGGCCGCTTCGGCGGCTCTGCCGCCTTCGGCGGTGCCCGCGCCCGGCCAGTAGGCTGCCGTCATGCAGGCGACCGCTTACACGTACGACCCCGAAACCCGCACCGGGCAGGTGCTGCTGGACGACGGCACCCCGCTGCCCTTCGACGCGGCGGCGTTCGACGCGGGCGGGCTGCGGCTGCTGCGGCCGGGTCAGCGGGTGCGGATCGAGACGGCGACGGCCGGAGAGGCCGGGGGCGCCGAGGGAGCGGCCGGCGGGGAACGCCGGATCACGCTGGTGACGCTCCAGACGTTCTGAACCCCCGTGCGGACACACCGCGGGCCGGACTCCCGGGGGGAGTCCGGCCCGGCGCGTGGTGCCCTCGGGTGTCCTGGCCGGCCGTGCGGACCTGACGCCTAGCGGGCGGTGGCCTTCTTGGCGGCGGTCTTGCGCGCCGTCGACTTCTTGGCCGGGGCCTTCTTCGCGGTGACCTTCTTCGCCGGGGCCTTCTTGGCGGTGGTCTTCTTCGCGGTGGCGGTCTTGGCGGTCGCCGCCGACTTCTTGGCGGGCGCCTTCTTGGCCGTGGTCTTCTTCGCGGCGGCCGCGGTCTTGGCCGGGGCCGCCTTCTTGGCCGTGGTCTTCTTCGCGGCGGCGGCCTTGGTGGTCTTCTTGGCCGCGGCCTTCTTCACCGTCGCGGAAGCGCCGCCGGTGAGGCTGCCCTTGGGCGCCTTCTTCACCGAGACCTCGCCACCGCGCGGCAGCTTCTTCGAACCGCTCACCAGATCCTTGAAACCCTGGCCGGCGCGGAAGCGCGGCACGGAGGTCTTCTTCACCCGGACCCGCTCGCCGGTCTGCGGGTTACGGGCGTAGCGGGCGGGGCGGTCCACCTTCTCGAAGGACCCGAAGCCCGTGACCGAGACCCGGTCGCCCGCGACGACGGCGCGGACGATGGCGTCCAGGACCGCGTCGACAGCATCGGCGGCCTGCTGGCGGCCCCCCATCTTGTCGGCAATCGCTTCTACGAGCTGCGCCTTGTTCACGTCTTCCCCTTCGGAGACATCGCCAGAACGAAAGTGTTCAAGCTTTTTCGCACGTTAGGCAGATATATACCGCAAATCAAACACGAAACGGGCTTCTCACCCTTGTGCCGCAACGGAATCGGCGTTTCTCCGGAGTAGTTCAGTTGTCCTCTTCGGGCACTCGGCCCGCGTCGAGGTCTTCGGTGAACCGCTCCAGCCGCCTTGCCGCACCGGCGAGATCGTGTTTGGCCATGGCCGTGATGACCAGCAGCTTCCGGGTCAGCGCCATCCGTACGCCCTCCGGGACTTGCAGTGCGCGCACTGTTGTGTGCGCTTGTTTGAGTTGGTCCGCGACTGCCGCATAGAGCTGGAGTTGGCCGTCGTGTTCCATGCACAGATTGTGCCATCTGGGGCGAGTTGTCGCCTGCGCAGGGGGCAACTGCCGCCTCCGCGTGCCGCGCGAGGGCCCTTCGCGGGCCCGGTACGGAGGGGCCCTTTCACCTGCAACTACGGCTGGACAAAGGGGAGTTGGAGGAGAGAAGAGAGCGGCCGGAGGACGTCAGGACCCGGACATGGCTGTACCCCCAATCGTGGTGATCGGGGGTACAGAGGGGACGTTGAGGTGGCCGAAACCCGTCTTGCCGGACGGGTCGGGATCAGGCCCGCAGCGTCCGGGGCTTGAAGGCGGGGCGCTTCTCCTCGTAGGCCGCGATGTCGCCTTCGTCGCGCAGCGTGAGGGAGATGTCGTCCAGGCCGTTCAGCAGCCGCCAGCGGGAGTTCTCGTCCAGCTCGAAGGAGGCGGTGACGCCCTCGGCGCGCACCTCGCGGGCTTCGAGGTCGACGGTGATCTCCGCCTCGGGGTCGTTCTCGGTCAGCTCCCACAGCGCGTCCACGACCTTCTGGTCGAGCACCACCGTGAGCAGCCCGTTCTTCAGCGAGTTGCCCCGGAAGATGTCGGCGAAGCGGGCGGAGATCACGGTCTTGAAGCCGTAGTTCTGCAGCGCCCAGACCGCGTGCTCGCGGGAGGAGCCGGTGCCGAAGTCGGGACCGGCGACCAGGACCGTGGCGCCCTGCCGCTCGGGGCGGTTGAGGACGAAGGAGGGGTCCTTGCGCCACGCCTCGAAGAGGCCGTCCTCGAAGCCGTCCCGGGTGACCTTCTTGAGCCAGTGCGCGGGGATGATCTGGTCGGTGTCGACGTTGCTCCGGCGCAGCGGTACGGCCCGGCCGGTGTGGGTGGTGAAGGCTTCCATGGTGTTCGGGCTCCGGTTCTCAGACTCCGGCGCCGGCGGGCGCGGCGGCGTCGGACAGGTCGGCGGGCGAGGCCAGATGGCCGAGGACGGCGGTGGCGGCGGCGACCTGCGGGGAGACCAGGTGCGTACGGCCGCCCTTGCCCTGCCTGCCCTCGAAGTTGCGGTTGGAGGTGGAGGCGGAACGCTCGCCCGGCGCCAGCTGGTCGGGGTTCATGCCGAGACACATCGAGCAGCCCGCGTACCGCCATTCGGCACCGGCCTCCTTGAAGACCACGTCCAGCCCCTCGGAGACGGCCTGGAGACCGACCCGCGCGGAGCCGGGGACGACCAGCATCCGTACGCCGTCGGCGACTTTGCGGCCCTCCAGGATCTCGGCGACCGAGCGCAGGTCCTCGATGCGGCCGTTGGTGCAGGAGCCTACGAAGACGGTGTCCACGGCGATGTCGCGCAGCGGCTGCCCGGCGGTCAACCCCATGTATTCCAGGGCCCTTTCGGCGGCGTGCCGCTCCGAAGCGTCTTCGTACGAAGCCGGGTCGGGGACGGACGCCGAAAGCGGCGCGCCCTGGCCGGGGTTGGTGCCCCAGGTGACGAACGGCGAGAGCGCGGAGGCGTCGATGACGACCTCGGCGTCGAAGACCGCGTCGTCGTCGGTGCGCAGGGTCTTCCAGTACTCCACCGCCGCGTCCCAGTCGGCGCCCTCGGGGGCGTGCGGGCGGCCCTGGAGGTAGGCGAAGGTCGTCTCGTCGGGGGCGATCATGCCCGCGCGGGCGCCGGCCTCGATGGACATGTTGCAGATGGTCATCCGCGCCTCCATCGAGAGCTTCTCGACGGCCGGGCCCCGGTACTCCAGGACGTAGCCCTGGCCGCCGCCGGTGCCGATGCGGGCGATGATCGCGAGGATGAGGTCCTTGGCGGTGACGCCGCCGGGCAGTTCGCCCTCGACCGTGATGGCCATGGTCTTCGGGCGGGCCAGCGGCAGGGTCTGGGTGGCGAGCACGTGCTCGACCTGGGAGGTGCCGATGCCGAACGCCAGCGCGCCGAACGCGCCGTGCGTGGAGGTGTGGGAGTCGCCGCAGACGACGGTGGTGCCGGGCTGGGTCAGGCCCAGCTGCGGTCCCACGACGTGGACGACGCCCTGCTCGACGTCGCCGAGCGGGTGCAGCCGGACGCCGAACTCCGCGCAGTTCTTGCGCAGCGTCTCCAGCTGGGCGCGGGAGACCGGGTCGGCGATGGGCTTGTCGATGTCCAGGGTCGGGGTGTTGTGGTCCTCGGTGGCGATGGTGAGGTCGAGGCGGCGCACCCGGCGGCCGTCCTTGCGCAGCCCGTCGAAGGCCTGCGGGCTGGTCACCTCGTGCAGCAGGTGCAGATCGATGTAGAGGAGGTCGGGCTCGCCCTCGGCGCGCCGGACGACATGGTCGTCCCAGACCTTCTCCGCGAGTGTCCTACCCATCGCTTTCCCTCCGGCCGGCCACGGTCGCGCCGACGCATCTAGATCCTGAGGAAGCGACGCCCGCGCCGTGACCTTGAGGGCGGACGGGCGTCCGGCACCCGGCCCGCCGTGCGCGGACCGCCGTGTGCTTCAAGGGTGGCGCGTTCCGGAGAAAATTGAACTTGCGTTTCACAGAGTGAGACGGGAGTATCGTTTCATGGACAACAGTAGCGGCGTCGGCGTTCTGGACAAGGCGGCCCTTGTCCTGAGCGCTCTGGAGTCCGGTCCGGCCACCCTCGCGGGTCTGGTCGGGGCCACCGGACTGGCACGGCCCACGGCCCACCGGCTGGCCGTGGCTCTGGAACACCACCGGCTGGTGGCACGGGACATGCAGGGCCGGTTCATCCTCGGCCCGCGCCTTTCGGAACTGGCCGCGGCGGCCGGTGAGGACCGCCTGCTGGCGACGGCGGGCCCGGTGCTCACGCATCTGCGGGACGTGACGGGCGAGAGCGCCCAGCTCTACCGGCGCCAGGGCGACATGCGGATCTGTGTGGCGGCCGCCGAGCGGCTGTCCGGACTGCGGGACACGGTGCCGGTGGGCTCGACGCTCACGATGAAGGCCGGCTCCTCGGCGCAGATCCTCATGGCCTGGGAGGAGCCGGAGCGGCTGCACCGGGGCCTCCAGGGCGCCCGCTTCACGGCGACGGCCCTGTCGGGCGTACGGCGGCGCGGCTGGGCCCAGTCCATCGGCGAGCGGGAGCCGGGCGTGGCCTCGGTCTCGGCGCCGGTGCGGGGGCCCTCCAACCGCGTGGTGGCCGCCGTCTCGGTCTCCGGACCGATCGAGCGCCTGACCCGGCACCCGGGCCGGATGCACGCGCAGGCGGTCATCGACGCCGCCGCCCGCCTCTCGGAGGCGCTGCGCCGCTCGGGCTGACCGCCCCCCTCCGCGTTCTCCCCTTCTCCTTCTCCGCCGGATCCGGTGCGGGGAGGGCCCGCCTCAACGCCGCGGCAGGCTCTCCCCGCACCGGGCACCGCTCACGGCGCCGACGGCTCCCGCTTCAGGCCGAGCCGGTCGGCCGCGCGCTCGCCCCGCCGCCCCACCGGTATGACACCCGTGGCCGCGCCCAGCCCGAAGGCGGGCATGTTCACGTACACGGACTCGTAGGACCCGGCCGGCACGACGTACGTCTCGTGCCAGATGCCGACCTTGCCCCTGCCCTGCCGCAGCCGCCGGTTGAACTCGCCCCACGCGGGCCGGTGCTCCTTGTCCGGCGCCGACGCGTAGGCGAGCAGCTTCTCCTTGGACTCCCAGTACTGCACGACGTACACGACCCGCGGAAAGCCCAGCAGGGTCTGGTACCCCAGCAGTCCGTTCTCCTTCTCGCGCGCCAGCTCCTTGAGCATCGGCCGCATCGCGCGTGCCGAGGGCACCCAACTCCGCAGCGCGGTGAAGCTGTTGATCCGCAGCCCGATGAGGAAGACGACGATCTCGTCCTCCGCCGCGGCGGTCACACGCCCCTCGATCGGCTCGCTCATGACGTCCCCCACTCCCTGTCGGTGTCTCGTCTGTCCTTCGCCTGTTCCCGCTGCCGTGCACACATTGGATAGCTGAACTATCCATGCTTGGATAGTGACACTTTCCAATGGAGGGTGCAAGAGGAAGCGTGAAGGAGGGGCGGACATGCGACTGGCGGAGCTGAGCGAGCGCAGCGGGGTCTCCACGGCCACGATCAAGTACTACCTGCGCGAGGGGCTGCTCCCGGCCGGACGCCGGGTCACGGCGACCCAGGCCGAGTACGACGAGGGGCATCTGCGCCGGCTGCGTCTGGTGCGGGCGCTCATCCAGGTGGGCGGGGTCACGGTGTCCTCGGCCCGCGAGGTGCTCGGCGCGCTCCAGGACGAGGACCTCGACCACAACGAGCGCCTGGGCACCGCCGTCTGGGCGCTCCCCCACGGCCCCGCGCCCGCCGCGGACGATCCGGCGGCGGCCGAGGCGGCGCGGCGCGCCGGTGAACTGGTGCGCCGGCTCGGCTGGGGTCATGGCGAAGACCTCGCCGAGGCGCCCGCCTACGGGATGCTGGTGGGCGCGATCGCGGCGCTCACCCGGCTCGGATACCCGTGCGCCGTCGAGGACTTGGAGCCGTACGGCCGGGCGATGGGTGACATCGCCGGTTCCGATCTGGACCTGGTGGAGCGCTACGGCGGCTCGGCGGACGAGCAGGTGGAGGCGGCGGTGGCGCTCACCGTGCTGTACGAGCCGGTGCTGCTGAGCCTCAGGCGGCTGGCCGAGGCGGAGGAGTCGCGGCGCCGGTTCACGGGGAAGTGACGGCGCCCGCGGGGCCCTCCCCGCGGGCCCCCGAACACGCCGAAGGCCCTCCACCGAAGTGGAGGGCCTTCGAACTGCGTACCCCCGACCGGATTCGAACCGGCGCTACCGCCTTGAGAGGGCGGCGTGCTAGGCCGCTACACAACGGGGGCCTGGACACTGCGTTTCCGCAGGTCCGAGCTGGTCTACCTGGACTCGAACCAAGACTAACTGAACCAGAATCAGTCGTGCTGCCAATTACACCATAGACCAATGATGGTTTAGACCAGTCGTACCCCCGACCGGATTCGAACCGGCGCTACCGCCTTGAGAGGGCGGCGTGCTAGGCCGCTACACAACGGGGGCCCTAGCGATTCCGAGTGATCGGAACCAGTACCCCCGACCGGATTCGAACCGGCGCTACTGCCTTGAGAGGGCAGCGTGCTAGGCCGCTACACAACGGGGGCTTGCGGATGTGATCCGCGGTGCAGATGAGCTCTGCGAGCTGGCCTACCTGGACTCGAACCAAGACTAACTGAACCAGAATCAGTCGTGCTGCCAATTACACCATAGGCCACTGGAACGCAAGCCCCGGAAGGGGATCTTGTTCTAGTTTGTGCGCTTGGGGCCCGGCCTTTCGGCCTGTTCCCCTCGGCGCAGGAAGAACATTACCCGAAGGTGGACGGGGCTCCAAAACGGGTATCCCCAGGGGCCTGCGCGGCTCAGCCTTCGGTCGGGTCCGGGGCCACGAAGAAGTCCGTGAGGAAGCAGGTGATCTCGCCGTCGGCGCCGCGGCCGACCCAGGTGGGATAGGCGCCGTCGCCCCACCCGGAGGAGAAGGCGATCAGGTCGTGTCCGGCGTCGGGGGACGTGATCCGGTGCGGCCCCGGGGCCCACCCGCTGCCCTCGAAGGCGTCCCAGAGCGGCCCCTCGTCGTCCTCGCCGCCCGGGAAGGCGCCGTCGGCGGACGCGTCGTAGAAGCAGCCGGTGCCGGCGTCGACGCCGTAGCCGTAGAACTCGTCCTCGCCGAGCTCGGCGGGGTCCTGGCCGGGGAGCAGCGCGGGTTCCCATGTGACGGCCGGCTCGTCGCGTATGACCAGGCGCGCGGCGGCCACCCGGAGGTGCGGGGTGTCCGAGGGCGCCTCGCCGGGCTGGGTGAGGGTCGCCATGGCCACCTCGACGCGGTAGCGGCCCGGCTCGACCTCGGCCGTGAACGGGTCGATGTCGCCGGTGCCGAGACAGACGAACGGGTCGCAGGCGACCACGCGGCCGGTGGGCAGCGACAGTTCCCCGCCGTCCACGACGTGGATCACGCCGGTGGGCCCGGAGTCCTCGTACGTGAACGAGCTTCCGGGGGTGAACAGCCAGGTGTGATCGCGAGCGGACATCGGCACGACGGCGCCTTTCCTCGGGGTCGGTTTCCCGCAGCGTAGGCCCCGCCACCGACAACGAAGGGGCGGCACCCGGTGACCGGATGCCGCCCCTCGCAGGGTGTGGCGCGCGTTACGCGGTGAGCCTCGCAGGGTGTGGCGCGCGTTACGCGGCGAGCCTCGCCAGCGCCGCGTCGATACGGGCCAGCGTGGTGTCCTTGCCCAGGACCTCCAGCGACTCGAACAGCGGCAGGCCCACCGTGCGGCCGGTGACGGCCACGCGGACCGGGGCCTGCGCCTTGCCGAGCTTGAGGCCGTGGGCCTCACCGGCGGCCAGGACGGCCTCCTTCAGGGACTCCGCCGAGGTCCAGTCCGCAGACTCCAGCTTCTCGCGGGCGGTGCGCAGCAGGGCGTCGGAGCCCTCCTTCATCGCCTTGGTCCAGCTCGCCTCGTCGAAGGCCGGCTCCGGGAGGAACAGGAAGTCGACGTTGTCGGTGATCTCGGAGAGGACCTTCAGACGCGTCTGGGCGTGCGGGGCGATCGCCTGCCACTTGGTCTCGTCGAAGTCCTCCGGCGCCCAGGGGGCGAACGGGGCCTTCAGCCACGGCGCGCAGCGCTCGGTGAAGTCCTTCACGTCGAGCATGCGGATGTGGTCGGCGTTGATCGCCTCGCACTTCTTCAGGTCGAAGCGCGCCGGGTTGGGGTTCACGTCCGAGATCTCGAAGGCCGCGACCATCTCCTCGATGGAGAAGATGTCCTGGTCCGCCGAGAACGACCAGCCCAGCAGGGAAAGGTAGTTGAGCAGCCCCTCGGGCAGGAAGCCGCGCTCGCGGTAGAGGTTGAGGGACGACTCCGGGTCGCGCTTGGAGAGCTTCTTGTTGCCCTCGCCCATCACGTACGGCAGATGGCCGAAGGCGGGGATCCGCTGCGCGATGCCCAGCTCCGTCAGCGCCTTGTACAGGGCGATCTGGCGCGGGGTGGAGGAGAGCAGGTCCTCGCCGCGCAGGACGTGGGTGATGTCCATCAGCGCGTCGTCGACCGGGTTCACCAGGGTGTACAGCGGGGCGCCGTTGGCGCGCACGATGCCGTAGTCCGGGACGTTCTCGGGGAGGTAGGTGATCTCGCCGCGCACCAGGTCGTCGAAGGTGATCGTCTCGTCCGGCATGCGGAAGCGGACGATCGGCTCGCGGCCCTGCGCCCGGTACTCCTCGACCTGCTCGGCGCTCAGCTCGCGGCAGTGGCCGTCGTACCCGGAGGGCTTGCCGGCGGCGCGGGCGGCCTCGCGGCGGGTGTCCAGCTCGTCCTGGGAGCAGTAGCAGTGGTAGGCGTAGCCGCCGTCCAGGAGCTTGGCCGCGACGTCCTGGTAGATGTCCATCCGCTGCGACTGGCGGTACGGCGCGTGCGGGCCGCCGACCTCGGGACCCTCGTCCCAGTCGAAGCCGAGCCAGCGCATGGAGTCCAGGAGCTGGTTGTAGGACTCCTCGGAGTCGCGGGCGGCGTCGGTGTCCTCGATGCGGAAGACCAGGGTGCCCTCGTGGTGCCGGGCGAACGCCCAGTTGAACAGGGCGGTGCGCACCAGGCCGACGTGGGGGTTGCCGGTGGGCGAGGGACAGAAACGGACGCGTACGGGGGCAGGTGCGCTAGCCACGCTTGACAACCTTGTTGGTGAGAGTGCCGATGCCTTCGATGGTGACGGCGACCTCGTCGCCGACGTTCAGGGGTCCGACGCCCGCGGGGGTGCCGGTGAGGATGACGTCGCCGGGGAGCAGGGTCATCGCCTCGGAGATGTTGACGATCAGGTCCTCGATGGGGCGGATCATCTCGCTGGTGCGGCCCAGCTGGCGCTGTTCGCCGTTCACCGTGAGCTGCACGGTGAGGTCGTTCGCGCGGGCGAGGTCGATGTCCGTCTCGATCCACGGGCCGAGCGGGCAGGCGGTGTCGAAGCCCTTGGCGCGGGCCCACTGCTTCTCGCGGCGCTGCACGTCGCGGGCGGTGAGGTCGTTGGCGCACGTGTAGCCGAGGATGACGTCCTTGACGCGCTCGCGGGGCACCTCGCGGCACATGCGGCCGATGACGACGGCCAGCTCCGCCTCGTACTGGAGGTCCTCGGTGAAGGACGGGTACTGGATGTCGTCGCCCGGACCGATCACCGAGGTGGACGGCTTGAGGAAGGCGAAGGGGACGTCGGGCACCTCGTGGCCCAGTTCCTTCGCGTGCTCGGCGTAGTTGCGGCCGAAGGCCACGACCTTGTTGGGGAGCACCGGCGGGAGCAGCCTGACCTTGCTCAGCGGGACCTTGGTCCCGGACAGCTCGTGGTCGGCGAACGGGATGCCCTTGATGATGTCGAGGACCAGCTCGTCCTGCTTGTCGCCCTCGACAGCGCCGAAGGCTACGTTCCCGTCGATGGAGAACCTGGCGATGCGCACGGGATTCCTGCGCCTCTCATTGAGAACCGGCGTACTGTCGTCCCAGGTTAACCGCTCCGGCGGCGCGGTGTTCGCCGTAGCCCGTGGCGGGGGAGTTTATCGGCGCCGAATACCGGGCCCGGGTGAATTGTGAATTCGCCGGGCCGGGGCGGCCGCGGGTCACGTGGGGCGCCCCGCCGGGCGGCACAGGGCGGGCGCGGGGGCGGGCAGCCGGGGCGCGGGGAAATTCCATGGCTTTTCCGGTCGGCGGCGGGGAAAATACCGCGCGGTCGGCGGGTGCGGGATTAGCGGTTTTCACAGCCGTGTCCGCTGCCTGGGGAGCGGCCCGGAAATGACTGAGCGCGGCCGGGAAGAACACGGCGGTGCGTGGTCTTCCCGGCCGCGCTCAGTGCGCGGTCCGCGGCTCGCGTCAGACGGCGGCGGAGGCGGGCAGCTCCATCAGGATGGTGCGCCGGGGGTTGGCGGTGCTCGCGGGCAGCTCGCCGGTGTGCTCCTGCGGCTCGGGCGCCCACAGTTCGGTGGCGTCCTCCAGGTGTGCCAGCGTCGTGCGGCGCGGGTTGGCGGTCTTCTGGAACATCTGAGTCGTCTTCACCGTTGTCTTCCTGTGGCCTCGGGTAGTGGGGGCGGTCGGTGGGCAGAGCCGCTCATCCTGTAAAGCGCCAGGCTAAACATGCGATTCGCCGCCACCGAGGTGATCCACGCATGAATCACGTGTGAGTTTGCTCACTCACTCGCGAGCAAAACGGTCAATCTGGACCGTCAATTCGTCATGCCGAAACGGACATTGACGACCTGAAGCCACCATTCCGCTCCTGATCATGGCGACTGGGACACCCTCCGGCCCCCGGTGGTTCGCCGGGATGCGCCCGCTTTGCGGGAGATCGACTTGCACGCTTCGTGTCTCACGCATCACCCCCTGTCACGTAGGTCACAGCTCGGGGTACGTGCCTTGTTGGAGATCCTGCACTGTGCTGGAATGCCACGGACCGCCGCAGGATCGAGCCGGCGCGGGGGGCGCGAAACCGCGCCGCGCGGCGGTGAGAACAAGGGGGTAATCCAGCGCCGGTCACTTCAAGACCGACACGGGGGGCGTATTCAGGGCGCTCTCCGAGACGCCGACACCGTGTCCCGCCGTTCGCGCGGAGGGGCGCCTGGTCCAGAGGTTGCGACGCTAGTGCAGGGACGTTTCAAGAGGGATGGCAGCGCTTCGGCCGAGCCGGAGCCGCACGGCGGGACCGGCCGCGGTGCCTCGCCCCAGCACGCCCAGAACCCGACTCCGGCCCCGTCCGGCGAGAACGGTGAGCGCTCCGGGGGCCCGGGCGCGTCCGCACCGTCGGGCACGCCGGGTTCCGTGACCCCGACGCCGGCCGTGAAGGCGGCCAAGGACGTCGAGGGCCCCGGTTCACGGCTGGCGATGCGCAACTGGCGCATCTCCACCCGTCTGGTGTCACTGCTCGCCCTGCCGGTCGTCGCGGCCACCACCCTCGGTGGCCTGCGCATCGGCGACTCGATGGACGACATCAAGCAGCTCGACAACATGAAGCTGCTGACGGAGATGACCCAGCGCGCCACCGAGCTCGCCGCGGCGCTCCAGGACGAGCGTGACCAGTCCGCCGGTCCGATGTCGCACGGCGTCAAGGCCTCGGACTTCACCCTCAAGGGCTACCGCGACAAGTCCGACCGCGCGAAGCTCAACTTCGAGGACGCGGCCGAGCAGATCGACGCGGCCAGCAAGGACGGCAACCTCAAGGGTGTCCGCGACACCGTCGTCAGCCTCGTGGGCCAGCTGAACACCCTCAGCAAGGTCCGCAGCGACGCGTACGCCACCCAGGGCAACTCCAGCCAGACCATCGAGTCGTACCACCGGCTGATCACCCAGCTGATCGACCTCTCCCAGGACATGGCCGAGGCGACCAGCAACCCCGAGATGATCCAGCGCACCCGCGCGCTGTCGGCGTTCTCCAGCGCCAAGGAGTACGCCTCGGTGCAGCGGGCCATCATCGCCGCCGCGCTGCCCGCCAACACCAGCAGCAAGGGCGACCTCTCCACGAACGACCGCCTCTACGGTGAGTCGGCCTTCGACAGCGAGCGCTCCGAGCTCAAGATCTTCCGCAAGGTCGACGGCGCCGGCGCCGAGGCGATGCTCGCGCCGATCCAGAAGGACACCCCGCAGATCCAGGCGGCGGACCACTACGCCAAGCAGGCCCTGGCCCCGAACGGCTTCGCGGACCTGCCGCCGCGCTCCTACCGCGACTGGCTGGACGACAGCACCAACAAGCTCCAGCAGATGAAGAACATCGAGCACGAGCTGCTCGGTGACATGGAGCAGAAGGCCCGTGAGCTGAAGTCGACCTCGGAGCAGGAGGCGATCCTCTCCGGTGCGCTGATCCTGCTCGTGCTCGGCGTCTCGCTCGTCGGCGCCTTCGTCGTGGCCCGCTCCATGATCCGCTCGCTGCGCCGCCTGCAGGAGACCGCCACCCGCGTCGCCCAGGACCGCCTGCCCGAGCTGGTCAAGCAGCTGTCCGAGTCCGACCCGCAGGACGTCGACACCTCCGTCGAGTCCGTCGGTGTGCACTCCAGCGACGAGATCGGCCAGGTGGCCGCGGCCTTCGACGACGTGCACCGCGAGGCGGTCCGACTGGCCGCCGAGCAGGCCCTGCTGCGGGGCAACGTCAACGCGATGTTCACCAACCTCTCGCGCCGTTCCCAGGGTCTGATCCAGCGTCAGCTCTCGCTCATCTCCGAACTGGAGTCCCGCGAGGCCGACCCGGACCAGCTGTCCTCCCTCTTCAAGCTCGACCACCTCGCGACGCGTATGCGCCGTAACGGTGAGAACCTCCTCGTCCTCGCCGGTGAAGAGCCGGGCCGACGCTGGACCCGCCCGGTTCCGCTGGTCGACGTCCTCCGCGCCGCCGCCTCCGAGGTGGAGCAGTACGAGCGCATCGAGCTGGCCTCGGTGCCCAGCACCCAGGTCGCGGGCCGCGTCGTCAACGACCTCGTGCACCTCCTCGCCGAGCTGCTGGAGAACGCCACGTCGTTCTCCTCCCCGCAGACCAAGGTCAAGGTGACCGGTCACGCGCTGCCCGACGGCCGCGTGCTGATCGAGATCCACGACACCGGTATCGGCCTCTCCCCCGAGGACCTGGCCGCGATCAACGAGCGCCTCGCGGCGCCGCCCACGGTGGACGTCTCGGTGTCCCGCCGCATGGGTCTGTTCGTGGTCGGCCGTCTGTCCCAGCGACACGGCATCCGTATCCAGCTGCGTCCGTCCGACTCCGGTGGTACGACCGCGCTCGTCATGCTGCCCGTCGATGTCGCCCAGGGCGGCAAGAAGCCCGCTCCGGGCAAGGCCGGCGGTCCCGGCGCCGGTGGCGGTCCCGCCGCCGCGCAGGCGGCCGCGGGTGCCGCGGCGGCCCGCCGGAACAAGGGCGGCGGCGGCCAGGGCGGTGCCCTCGGCGGCGCTCCCGCCGGTGGCGGACTCCTCGGCGGCTCCGCGCCGCGCGGTCAGGTCGGTTCCGGCCAGGGCCCGCGCGCCGCGCTGCCCGGTGCCGGACAGGGCGGCCGTCCCGGCGGCGGCCGTGCGCAGGGTGCCGGTGCCGCGTTCCAGGGCCGGCAGGCCGCGGGCGCCGCGGCCGGCGGCCAGAACGGCCAGGCTCCCGGCGGTCCGCAGGGTCTCCAGGCCGCGCACCCCGGCGGTCCGCAGCAGGACGCCTTCGGCGGCCGCGGTCCGGCCGCCCCGCGGGGCGGTGCCGACCAGGGCCGTCAGGCCCAGCTGCCGCCGCGCGGCGGCCCGCGTGCCGAGCTGCCCGGCGGCAACCCGCAGCAGCGCGGCCCGGAGTGGGGCGACGCCCCGCAGAACCGCGCCTCGATGGACGCCCCGCGCGGCCACGACGAGCAGGCCCCGCACACCGCGCGGATGCCGCGTGTCGACGACCGCCAGGGCGCGGGCGCGACCGCGGAGATGCCCCGCATCGACGCCCACGACCCGTCCGGCACGGGCGAGTTCCCGCGCCAGGACCTCTACGGCAACAACGAGGGCCACCACACCGGCCAGTTCGCCCGGCCCGGCGCGGGCAACCCGCAGCACAACACGGGCCAGTTCGCGCGGCCCGGAGCAGGCGAGCAGCAGAACACCGGCCAGTTCCAGCGGCCCGGCATGAACGACCAGCAGAACACCGGTCAGTTCGCGCGGCCCGGGACGAACGAGCAGCAGAACACGGGCCAGTTCCAGCGTCCCGGTGCCCAGCAGGGCGGCCGGTTCGCCCAGCAGGGCGGCGGCCACGACCCGTACGCCCAGAACAACGGCTTCGGCGGCCAGGACCCGCAGAGCACCGGCCAGTTCGCGGCGCCGCAGGCCTACGACAACGGGTACGCGGCGGGCGACACCGGTCAGCACGCGCTGCCCGGCAGCCACGGCGCGAGCGGCCCGCACACCGGCCAGTTCGAGCGTCCGCAGCAGGGCGGTCCGGCGGACTTCGGCGCGCAGCGCCCGCAGTTCCCGCAGCGCCAGGCGGCTCCCGAGCCCGAGCGCGCCCCCGCGCAGCGGCAGGCGCCGAACGAGGGCTGGGCGGCGCTGCCCCCGGCCGGCGGTCCCGGCGACGGCCGTACCCCGCTGTACGACACGCTGGAGACCAACTGGTTCCACGGCGGCGGCCAGCAGGAGGCCGAGCAGGCCCCGGCTCCGGCCGCCCCGGCCGCTCCGGCGGCCCGGCAGACGCCCGCACAGGCTCCGGCCCCGCAGCGTTCCGCCTCTCCCGCTTCCCCCGCGTCCACCACGGGCTCCTGGCGCACCTCGCCGAACGACGAGATCGTCCGGCAGGCCGAGCGCGTACGGCAGCCCGCGGCGGGCGGCATCACCACCTCCGGTCTGCCGCGCCGGGTGCCCAAGGCGAACCTCGTCCCGGGCACCGCACAGCAACAGCAGCAGACCCCGACCGGTCCGCAGGTTTCGCGCTCTCCCGACGAGGTGCGCGGCCGGCTGACCAATCTCCGCCGGGGCATCGCGCAGGGCCGCCAGGCCGGCAACGGCCAGACCGGCAGCTTTCCCAGCCCCACTCACCAGCAGGAGCGTTAGTTGAGTCCGATGAGCCAGGCGGCACAGAACCTGAACTGGTTGATCACCAACTTCGTGGACAACACCCCAGGGGTGTCGCACACGGTGGTGGTCTCCGCCGACGGCCTTCTGCTGGCGATGTCCGAAGGTTTCCCCCGTGACCGCGCCGACCAGCTGGCCGCGGTCGCCTCCGGGCTGACCTCTCTCACGGCCGGGGCATCCCGGATCTTCGAGGGGGGCAGCGTGTCGCAGACCGTCGTCGAGATGGAACGCGGCTTCCTCTTCCTCATGTCCGTCTCGGACGGGTCGTCCCTCGCGGTTCTGGCCCACCCCGAGTGCGACATCGGTCTCGTCGGCTACGAGATGGCGCTGCTCGTCGACCGCGCGGGTGCGGTACTCACCCCGGATCTGCGCGCCGAACTACAAGGCAGTCTGCTCCACTGACCCGCCCCGGCACCACCCACCTCACAAAACAACCGTCCGGCCGCCACAATCCCCCCACCGGCCCCGTCAGACGGCACGACTGACCGACTTGCTGTCCCGCCCGGAGGATTCATGACCCCGCCCAACGCCTCTCATGATCCGTACGCGGAGTCGTACGGCGATGAGGGGGACCAGCCGCTGGTCCGTCCGTACGCGATGACCGGCGGCCGGACGCGGCCGCGCTATCAGCTCGCCATCGAGGCGCTGATCAGCACGACGGCCGACCCGGCAGCGCTCATGGGACTGCTCCCGGAGCACCAGCGCATCTGCCAACTGTGCGTCGAGGTGAAGTCGGTCGCGGAGGTGTCCGCGCTACTGGCCATGCCGCTCGGTGTGGCCCGGATTCTGGTCGCCGACCTCGCCGAGGCCGGCCTGGTCGCCATCCACCAGCCGGGTGGCGACGAGAACAACGGCGGCGCTCCCGATGTGACGCTGCTCGAAAGGGTGCTCAGTGGACTTCGCAAGCTCTGACGGAGGGCGGGCCACGACCTCCGCGAAGATCGTGGTGGCGGGTGGCTTCGGCGTGGGCAAGACCACGTTCGTGGGCGCCGTCTCGGAGATCAACCCGCTGCGTACCGAGGCCGTGATGACGTCCGCGTCCGCGGGCATCGACGACCTCACCCACACCGGCGACAAGACCACCACCACGGTGGCCATGGACTTCGGCCGTATCACCCTGGACCAGGACCTGATCCTGTACCTCTTCGGTACGCCCGGTCAGGACCGCTTCTGGTTCATGTGGGACGACCTGGTGCGCGGTGCCATCGGCGCGGTGGTCCTGGTGGACACGCGGCGGCTGGCGGACTGCTTCCCGGCGGTGGACTACTTCGAGAACTCGGGTCTGCCGTTCGTCGTCGCGCTCAACGGCTTCGACGGGCAGCAGCCGTACAACCCGGAGGAGGTGCGCGAGGCCCTGCAGATCGGCCCCGACACCCCCATCATCACCACGGACGCCCGGCACCGGTCGGACGCCAAGAGCGCGCTGATCACGCTGGTGGAGCACGCGCTGATGGCCCGCCTGCGGTAGCAGGACCATCGCAGTACTCAAGTGGGATCTGCCGTACGGCAGTTGTCCTGAACGGACCGGAGCCGGCTGTGGCCTTGGACACGGCCGGCTCCGGTGTTCATAACAGTTCGGCAGAGGAATATCCGGCGATCGCCACGGGGCGCGTTCGACCGGTACCGCTGCGCGCACGAACCCCCGGCCTTTTGCCGGGGCTCGCTCGGTATTGACCCGTTTTATCTGGGCCTTACAACTGCGCTGCCCCTGTTTGGAACTGCGCTGGTCCACGTGCTGGAATGCCTGAACTGCCCAGGGGTCAAAGACGTACTGAGTGGTCGAAGACGAACCGGGCTCTGCGAAGACGAACCGGGCTCTGAGAGACTGCGGCACGAGACGGTGCCGACCGCCGAGAGGTTGTTGGTCGAGTGAGGCGAAGCAAGAACGGTCCCGAGCCGTCGGCGCGGGGCAACTTCACCCCGCCGCCGCGCGCTGCGGCGCCCGCGCCGGTTGCACCGGGTCCGGAGCCCGAGGCCGCGGCACCCGCGGCTTCCGGGGGCCGGTTCTCGCCGCGCAACTGGCGGGTGCCCACCAGGCTGAACGCGATCCTGCTCATACCCGTGATAGTCGGTCTGGTCATGGGCGGCTTCCAGGTGAAGAACTCGATCGACACCTGGCAGGACGCGCAGGACGCGAAGAACACCGCCATCCTGGTGCGGGCGTCGCTGTCGTACGCGGACGCCCTGTACAACGAACGTGACATCAGCGCCGCCCCCCTGCTGAAGGGCAAGGCCGAGACCGCCCAGGACAAGGCGACGGTCGAGGCGGCGCGCAAGGCCACCGACGAGGCCGCCGACGCCTTCGACAAGGCCGCCGAGAACATGCCGGACAAGCCGGGCCTGAAGCGCCGGCTGAAGCTGTTCAAGGAACAGGAGCCCGTCCTCCAGAACCTGCGCAAGGGCGCCTACACGTCCGCGTTCACCGGCGTGCAGACCGAAGAGGGCTACATCAAGGTCGCCCACCCGCTCATGGAGTTCGCCAACGAGCTGGGCCTGGGCACCGGAAACATCACCTCCTACGGCCGTACGGTCTACGCCATCTCGCTGACCAAGGCGGCGCTCTCGCTTGAGCGCTCCATCGGCATGCACATGCTGGTCAAGCCCGGCCCGGACGCCCCCAACCTGGCCAGCCAGCGCGTCGCGCTCCTCTCCTACGCCTATCTGGAGGGCATCGCGGTCGAGGAGTACCTCGGCGGCGGTACCCAGGAGGACTCCGACCGGCTGGACCAGGAGAAGCGGGACATCCAGACGCAGGGCGCCAAGCTGGTGGCCGAGGCCAAGGCCCAGGACCCCTCGTACAAGGCGCCCCCGGCCGACCCGCAGAACATGGTCACGGCGCTCGGTCAGCTCAAGACCACCGACCCGGTCGAGCGGCAGCAGCTGGCCCAGCAGGGCATCACCCCCGCCAACTGGTGGGCGGTGAACACCCTGAAGTTCAAGGCGTACCGCTCCATCGAGTCGGACCTCACCAACAAGGCCGTGAACGAGGCGTCGGGCATCGCCGACGACGCCAAGATCTCCGCCATCATCACCGGTGCGGCCGTCATGATCGCGCTGCTCCTCGCCTTCGTCCTCGCCGGTACGGTGGCCCGCCAGATGAGCCGCTCGATGCGCCAGCTGCGCAACGCGGCCTTCGGTATCGCCGAGCAGCGCCTGCCGATGCTGGTCGACCAGCTCTCCCGCACCGACCCCGGCCGGGTCGACACCCGGGTCGCCCCGATCCCGATCCACACCAAGGACGAGATCGGCGAAGTCGCCCGCGCCTTCGACCAGGTCCACCGCGAAGCGGTCCGGCTCGCCTCCGAGCAGGCCCTGCTGCGGGGCAACATCAACGCGATCTTCACCAACCTCTCGCGCCGCAACCAGTCGCTGATCGAGGGCCAGCTGACCCTGATCACCGACCTGGAGAACAACGAGGCCGACCCGGACCAGCTGGAGAACCTCTTCAAGCTGGACCACCTGGCGACCCGTATGCGCCGCAACGGCGAGAACCTCCTGGTCCTCGCCGGCGAGGAGCCCGGCCGCCGCTGGGACCAGCCGGTCCCGCTGGTCGACGTCCTGCGCGCCGCCTCCTCCGAGGTGGAGCAGTACGAGCGCATCGAGCTGTCGGGCGTCCCGGAGGCCGAGATCCACGGCCGCGCGGTCACCGACCTCGTGCACCTGCTGGCCGAGCTCCTGGAGAACGCGACGACGTTCTCCTCCCCGCAGACCAAGGTCAAGGTCACCGCGACCCGTCTCCCGGACGGCCGTGTGATGATCGAGATCCACGACAAGGGCATCGGCCTGACGGCCGAGGACTTCGCGGACATCAACCACAAGCTGGCCAACCCGCCGACCGTGGACGCCGCGATCTCCCAGCGCATGGGCCTCTTCGTGGTCGGCCGGCTGTCCGACCGGCACGGCATCCGCGTCCAGCTGCGCCCCTCGGGCGAGCAGGCCGGCACCACCTCGCTGGTCATGCTCCCGGACGCCATCACGCACGGCGGTGGCGGCGAAGTCCCGCTGGAGCGCGAGGAGTTCACGGTCTCGCAGATCATCCCGGAGCAGCAGTTCCGGGGCGAGAACTTCGGTCAGCAGCAGCAACAGCAGCAGCCTCAGCAGCAGCCGTTGCGCACCGCCGCCGAACTGGGCTTCGACGACAGCCGCTACGAGGTCCCGGACGACATCCGGGGTCTGGACCCCGTCGGCCGCTCGCTGATGCGCGAGGAGCGCCGGGCCGCGCTGGAGGACCGGGGCCACCCGCAGGAGGACACCGGGCAGCAGCCCGCGTTCCCCGACGCCTTCGAGCAGCCGCAGCAGGGCTTCGAGGACACCTCCGGCTTCCCGGTGCAGCAGCACCCGCAGGCCGCCGCCCCCGAGGCGCAGCAGCCGTACCAGGAGCTGCCGCAGGCGCCGTACGACGAGCAGCAGTACTACGCGCAGGACGCCGGGCTGCCGCAGAACGACGGCTTCGCCGCGGGCGGCGGTTACCCCGACGCGTACCAGGAGCAGGCCCAGAACGGGCATGCGCCGGCGCACGCCCCCTCGCCCGACGCGTTCGGTCCGTACGACGGCGGCAACCGCCAGGACGAGTGGTCCGGGCAGAACGGTTTCCAGAACGACTATCCGGCCCAGTACGCTGCGGAAACGGAGTCTTCGCAGGCCGGTGACGTGAGTGAGCGGAACCGCGTAGGCTTCGAGCGTCCCGGACCGGCCTCCTCCTCCGCCGCCCACGACATGACGAACGCCGGGCTTCCCCGCCGCGGTGGCGTCACGAGCGGTGCGAACGGCGTGAACGGCACGGCCCACGGGCAGCAGGCGGCGCCGGCCTCCACGGCGGGCCCGCTCGCCGCGAACAACGGTGACAGCGGCTGGCGTTCGGCGAACGACGACCGCTGGCAGCAGGCGTCGCAGCTGCGCAAACCCAAGGCGGGCGGAGTCACCTCCTCCGGTCTGCCGCGGCGGGTACCCAAGGCCAACCTGGTCGAGGGCACCGCCGAGAGCACCCCTCAGGGGGGCCCACAGGTCTCCCGCGCCCCGGAAGACGTCCGGGGCAGGCTGAGCAACCTGCGTCGAGGCGTCGAACGCGGACGCAACGCAGGCAGTGAAACGAACGGCCAGGCCACCAACAATCAGCACGGTGGTCCTGACAGCACCTACAACCAGGAGCGTTAGTGTGAGCCCGATGAGCCAGGCGGCACAGAACCTGAACTGGTTGATCACCAACTTCGTGGACAACACCCCGGGGGTGTCCCACACGGTGGTGGTCTCCGCCGACGGACTCCTTCTGGCGATGTCCGAAGGCTTCCCGCGCGACCGCGCCGACCAGCTCGCGGCCGTCGCCTCCGGCCTGACGTCTCTGACGGCAGGCGCCTCCCGGATCTTCGAGGGAGGCAGTGTGAACCAGACCGTTGTGGAGATGGAGCGAGGATTCCTCTTCATCATGTCCGTATCCGACGGTTCCTCGCTCGCCGTACTGGCCCACCCGGAAGCGGACATCGGCCTCATCGGGTACGAGATGGCCCTTCTGGTGGACCGCGCGGGCACGGTCCTCACCCCGGATCTGCGTGCGGAACTCCAGGGCAGCCTTCTCAACTAGCAAGTGGACGGTGCGCGTTCGCGTCCCGGGGCCGTAAGGTTTCGGGACGCGGCCCCGCACATGGGTGCCCGGCACAGTCGGAGGAGGAGAGAAAGTGGCAACACCCCCAGGCGGTTCGCATACGGGTGGCTGGTCGTACGGTCCCGCACAGGGACAGGACGGCGGTCCCGCGAACCCGTACGCTCCCTCCCCCGGCCACCGGCAGCCCTACGCACCACAGGGGCCCGGTCCGTCTCCCTACGAGCAGCCCCAGGCCCCGCGTATCCAGCCGGTCCCGCCGCGCCGCTCCGAGCCGGCGTCGGCCCCGGCCGCGTCCAACAACCCCTTGGTGCGTCCGTACGCCATGACCGGCGGCCGGACGCGCCCGCGCTACCAGCTCGCCATCGAGGCACTGGTGCACACCACCGCCGCTCCGCACCAGATGCAGGGTCAGCTGCCCGAGCATCAGCGGATCTGCAACCTGTGCCGGGAGATCAAGTCGGTGGCCGAGATCTCGGCCCTGCTGACGATCCCCCTCGGCGTGGCCAGGATTCTCGTCGCCGACTTGGCGGAGGCGGGCCTGGTCGCCATCCATCAGCCCGGCGGCGACGAGAACGCCGGTGGCCAGCCAGCCGTGACTTTGCTCGAAAGGGTGCTCAGTGGACTTCGCAAGCTCTAGCGGAGGGCCTTCCCGCTCCACCACGTCCGCGAAGATCGTGGTGGCGGGCGGCTTCGGTGTGGGCAAAACCACGTTCGTCGGCGCCGTCTCGGAGATCAACCCGCTGCGCACCGAGGCCGTCATGACGTCCGCTTCGGCCGGCATCGACGACCTCACCCACACCGGGGACAAGAAGACCACCACGGTGGCCATGGACTTCGGCCGTATCACCCTGGACCAGGACCTGATCCTGTACCTCTTCGGTACGCCCGGTCAGGACCGCTTCTGGTTCATGTGGGACGACCTCGTCCGCGGTGCCATCGGCGCCATCGTCCTGGTCGACACCCGTCGTCTCGCCGACTGCTTCCCCGCGGTCGACTACTTCGAGAACTCGGGCCTGCCGTTCGTCATCGCCCTCAACGGCTTCGACGGCAGCCAGCCGTACAACCCGGACGAGGTCCGCGAGGCCCTCCAGATCGGCCCCGACACCCCCATCATCACCACGGACGCCCGCCACCGCGCGGACGCCAAGAGCGCGCTGATCACCCTGGTGGAACACGCGCTGATGGCCCGCCTGCGGTAGCAGGCCCCGATCCACGTCCGAAGGCCCCGTACCGCCACCGAGCGGTACGGGGCCTTCGCCGTACCCGTACCCCTGCCCGGGCGGGCATGCCGTATCCCGTACCCGGCCGGGTACGACGAAGGCCCCGCCTCCCCCGGAAGGGGGAAGCGGGGCCCTGTCGTCGTGCCCGGGGCTCAGTGCCAGCTGTGCGGGGCTCGGAAGCCCGGTTCGCGCTCCAGGCGGCGCCAGGCGGCGCGGGGGCGGCCGGCGGAGGGACGGGTGGTGTGGCGGGCCGCGGCGCGGGCGAGGAGGACGGCCGTGATGGCGGCGACTTCCTCGGGCTCGGCGTGGCCCTTCTCGACGCGGATGTCGGGAGTGCTCATGGTTCTGGTCTCCGAGGGCTCGATCACTGCGGCGGGTTGCCGTGCTTGCGGGAGGGCAGGTCGGCGTGCTTCGACTGGAGCATCGCCAGCGACTTGACCAGTACCTCGCGGGTCTCGGCGGGGTCGATCACGTCGTCCACCAGGCCGCGCTCCGCCGCGTAGTACGGGTGCATGAGCTCGGCCTTGTACTCCTTGACCATCTTCTGGCGCATCGCCTCGGGGTCCTCGGCCTCGGCGATCTGGCGGCGGAAGATGACGTTGGCGGCGCCCTCGGCGCCCATCACGGCGATCTCGTTCGTGGGCCACGCGTAGGTGAGGTCCGCACCGATGGACTGGCTGTCCATGACGATGTAGGCACCGCCGTACGCCTTGCGCAGGATGAGCGAAATCCGCGGCACGGTCGCGTTGCAGTAGGCGTAGAGGAGCTTCGCGCCGTGCCGGATGATTCCGCCGTGCTCCTGGTCGACACCGGGCAGGAAGCCCGGCACGTCCAGCAGCGTGATGATCGGGATATTGAAAGCGTCACACATCTGGACAAAGCGCGCAGCTTTTTCGCTCGCCTCGATGTCCAGCACGCCGGCCAGCACCTGCGGCTGGTTGGCGATGATGCCGACGACCTGGCCGTCCAGGCGGGCCATCGCGCAGATGATGTTCCGCGCCCAGCGCTCGTGGACCTCCAGGTACTCGCCGTCGTCCACCAGCTCCTCGATGACCTTGGTCATGTCGTAGGGCCGGTTCCCGTCGGCGGGGACCAGGTCGAGCAGGACGTCACCGCGCCGGTCGGCGGGGTCGGAGGACTCCACGCGGGGCGGGTTCTCGCGGTTGTTCTGCGGGAGCAGCGACAGGAGGTAGCGCACCTCCGCGATGCAGGTCTCCTCGTCGTCGTACGCGAAGTGGCAGACGCCGGAGGTCTCGGCGTGCACGTCGGCGCCGCCCAGGCCGTTCTGGGAGATCTCCTCGCCGGTGACCGCCTTGACGACGTCCGGGCCGGTGATGAACATCTGCGAGGTCTCGCGGACCATGAAGACGAAGTCGGTGAGGGCGGGGCTGTAGGCCGCGCCGCCCGCGCACGGGCCGAGCATCACGGAGATCTGCGGGATGACGCCGGACGCCCTGGTGTTGCGCTGGAAGATGCCGCCGTAGCCGGCGAGCGCGGAGACGCCCTCCTGGATACGGGCACCGGCGCCGTCGTTCAGGGAGACCAGCGGGGCACCGGCCGCGATGGCCATGTCCATGATCTTGTGAATCTTGGTGGCGTGGGCCTCGCCCAGCGCGCCGCCGAAGATCCGGAAGTCGTGCGCGTAGACGAAGACCGTGCGGCCCTCGACCGTGCCCCAGCCGGTGATGACACCGTCGCTGTACGGCTTCTTGGCCTCCAGGCCGAAGCCGGTCGCGCGGTGCCGGCGCAGCTGCTCGACCTCCTGGAAGGAACCCGGGTCCAGGAGCAGCTCGATGCGCTCCCGCGCCGTCAGCTTGCCCTTGGCGTGCTGCGCCTCGGTCGCCTTCTCGCTGGGGCCCGCCAGGGCCCGCGCACGGATCTCGTGCAGCTCGGCGACCCGACCACGCGCGTCCGTCGGCTCACCCGTCGTCTCTTCCAAAACGGTCATGTAGCGACCTTACGAAGGACATCAAGGAAAGCCAGCCGTCCACTCCGTACAGTCTCCGAAGCGTTTTCCTGGTACCACCGAACAGAACCACGCCGACATGCAGCTGTTCTTACTGCCCGGAGGGCGTCGGCGTTGTAGGGGTGCGACAAAGGCCACCGCCGGAGCGGGGCGCGCGTCCGGCGCCGCGACACGCCAGCCGGGGAGTGAAACGGGACCTCCGGACGGCCGACCCCGCCTACCGTACCCCGAACGGCGACGGGGGCCGCCCGGGAACGTTTCGCCCCGGTACAGCCCCCTTCCGCGCGGCCCGCTCAGCAGCCGCCGCAGTTGTAGTAGAGGACGTCCCAGTGGTTGCCCTCGTCGGCGTAGATGTTGCCGGAGCCGGACTGGTACTGCGGCGCGCCGTCGCCGCGCAGCCCGATGTAGCTGAAGGTGTTCTTGATGTACGACGTCACGCAGGTGTTCTTGCCGTAGTCCAGCTTTTGACATCCTCTCCGGCCTGAAGGCCGGGGATTCCCGCCTGCTCCCACACAAGCTGTGCGGGTTGCTTCGGGTGGGTTCCTGCTTCGCTGCGCTGTGCCGGGAGGAGTCCCGGTCTTACCTGCGCTCGACAGGCTGACACCGCCAGTCCGGCGGCCTTGGCGACATTGATCGCCGCATTGATGTCCCGGTCCAGGACCGCACCGCACGCTCCGCAGGTCCACACACGGATGTGGAGGGGCTTGGGGCCGTCCTTGACGCCGCACTGCGAGCACACCTGGGAAGTGGGCTCGAACCGGCCGATCCGGATCAAGACGCGTCCGTACCGGGCCGCCTTGTAGGCCAGCATGTTCACGAACGCCGACCATCCGGCGTCATGCACGGACTTGGCCAGGCGCGTGCGCGCGAGTCCTTTCACCGCCAGGTCCTCCACCGCGATCGCTTGGTTCTCGCGGATCAACTGGGTGGAGAGCCGGTGGTGGAACTCACGGCGCACGTCGGCCACCCGCGCATGCGCGCGGGCGACCTTCACCCTGGCCTTGTCCCTGTTCCTGCTGCCCTTCTGCTTACGGGAGAGAGCCCGCTGCGCCTTCTTCAACCGCTTCTCCGCCCGGCGCAGGAAGCGCGGACTGTCGATCTTCCGGCCGTCGGAGAGCACGGCGAAGTGCGTCAGGCCGAGGTCGACGCCCACCGCAGGCGTCGTTTTCGGCAGGGCTTCCTCGGGGCCGGTGTCGACGACGAAGGACGCGAAGTACCGGTCGGCGCTGTCCCTGACCACCGTCACCGAGGACGGGGTGGAAGGCAGCATGCGGGACCACTTCACCGTGAGGTCGCCGATCTTCGGCAGGCGCAGCTTCCCGCCCGGCGTGATCGACCAGCGGGCATTGGCGGTGAAGCGGATCGACTGCCGGGTGTCCCGTTTCGACTTGAAGCGGGGTGCGCTTATGCGTGGGCGCCTGCCCTTCAGACTGTCGAAGAAGTTCCGGTACGCGGTGTCCAGATCGCGCAGGGATTGTTGGAGGACCACCGAAGAGACCTCGCCGAGCCACGCCCGCTCCGGGGTGTTCTTCGTCGCCGTGAGGCGCTTGGACAGCTCCGCCGATGTGACGAACGGCAGCCCCGCCGCGCGGGCCTCCTCGCGGACGCGCAACGCGTCGTTGAAGACCACCCGCACACACCCGAACGCCTTCGCCAACGCCGCACGCTGACCGGCGCCCAGGCACAAGCGAAAGCTGTACCGAAGCTGCACACCGATCACCGTACGCAGCGGAATGACAGGTATCGACGGGAACATTCGTACGGTCCGTCACCATCATTCCGTACACGCGTCCACTTGCTTTCGTGACGAAGTACCAGCACTCCGTCTTCACCGACCGGCACCTGACGCGGTGCGAAGAGCTCATGCGGGCCGTACGCGAGGACTTCGAGGCCGAAACCGGCCGAGGTCAACGGCGAGAACAAGCGCGGGTCCGCCCACGGCGCACCCCTCAGCATCGTCAAGCAGCACACCCAGAAGCAGAACCGCCCGCTCCGACCCGGTAGCCGTTCCCGCGCGAGTAGGTCCCGGAGGCATGGCCGGTCTCGGTGCCGCCGGTGATGTTGAGCGCGCAGGCGCTGGCGCGCTTGAGGGCCTGGGCACCCTGGGCGGTCGGCAGAGAGAGTCGGTCGAACGACGTGCACGTGGAGTCGTTGCGGTCCGAGCGGTTGCCAGAGGAGGACCAGGTGATCCTGCGGTGGGCCGTGCTTCCTGTGGGGCGGCTGTGCAGGCGGTGCTCCGCAGATGGTGCCCGAGTTCTACGCGCGTCCGCCAGAGGGCGTACGGGGTGACTGTGTGTTGGCGTGAAAACACGCACCGGATGATGTTGAAAATCAAACAGAATGGCGTTACGGTCGTAACAGCAGGGTTCGTTGAACCTTAAACAAACTCCCGAGGAGCACACGATGGGCATCTTCAGCCGCAAGGACAGCACCCCCGAGACGACCACCGCCGCCCCGGCCGGCGCCACGCTGGCGGGCCTGACCGGTGACTACACGATCGACCCCGCGCACACCTCGATCGGCTTCACGGCGCGCCACGCGATGGTCACCAACGTCAAGGGCAGCTTCACCGAGTTCACCGGCACGCTGCACCTGGACGGCGAGAACCCCGCGAACTCCACCGCGAGCCTCGACGTGACGATGGACAGCATCGACACCGGCAACGCGGACCGGGACACCCACCTGAAGTCCGCCGACTTCTTCAAGACGGACGAGTTCCCGACGATGACCTTCCGCTCCACCAAGGCGGAGTCCCTGGGCGGCGACGACTACCGCATCACCGGTGACCTCTCGATCCTCGGCACCACCAAGCCGATCACCATCGACCTGGAGTTCAACGGCTCCGCCAAGGACCCGTTCGGCAACGACCGCGTGGGCTTCGAGGGCAAGGCCGAGCTGCTCCGCTCGGAGTGGGGCCTGACCTGGAACGCGGCCCTGGAGACGGGTGGCGTGCTGATCTCCGACAAGATCAAGCTCAGCTTCGACGTGTCGGCCATCAAGAACGCGTGAGCCTCCGGCGGCTTGGCCGCTGTACCGACGAGCGCCCCACTCCCCCTGGCCGGAGGAGGGGGCGCTCGCGCGCGTGACGGGGGTGCACCCACGCTCCCTTCAGGCTCCGGCCGCCCTGAGGACCCCGAACGTCAGGCCCCGGTCGCCCTGAGGACCCCGAGCGTCTCGGCCGCCGGCCGCCTCGGGCTCCGGACACCGGGCACCCCGGACACCAGCCCCCTTTAGGCCCCGAACGCCTCGGCCGCCAGCCGCCTCGGGCTCCGGACACCAGCCCCCTTAGGCCCCGAACGCCTCGGCCACCGGCCGCCTCGGGCCGCAGGCCCCGAACACCAGGCGCCCCCGGACATCAGCGCCCCCTTCAGCGCCGGGCCGCACCAAGCCCCGGCCGCCCTGGACACCAGCGCCCTCAGTCCCCGGCTCCCCTCAGGTCCCGGCTCCCCCAGGTCCCCGGTCCCCCCAGATCCCGGCTCCCCCAAGGTCCCCTCAGATCCCGAGTGCCCCTGACACCGGCCCCCTCAGAAACCTCCGCCGAAGTCGCCGCCTCCGCCGAAGTCCCCGCCGCCCCCGAAGTCGCCGCCGCCACCACCGCCGAAGCCGCCGAAGTCACCGGGGTCGAAGTTGCTGCCGGAGAGGTCGCCGCCCTCGAAGCCGCCGAAGCCGCCGGCGGAGCCGTCGCCGAACCCGCCGCCGTAGTCGGACGCGTAGGCGGGGGTGGACATCATGCCGCCGAGCATGGTGCCGACGAGCAGACCGGGCAGCAGGCCGCCGCCGAAGTAGCCGCCCGCCCAGGGGCCGTAGGCCGGGCCCGCGTCCCAGTAGGGGCGGCGGCCGTACTCGGTGTCGACCTCGCGCACCGCCGGGTCGTGGCCGTCGGCGAGCCGGGTCGCGTCGGCCGCGCAGACCGGGACCTCGCGCGGGCTGCCGCCGGCCGGCGTCCACAGGGCGTCGGTGACCGACGGGCCGTGGCGCGGGTCGAAGAAGCAGGGCGGGCGCCGCTCGGGCAGCGCGCGGCCCTCGCGGCGGGCGGCCAGTACGGCGAGCGAGAAGCGGCCGTCCTCCAGTGTCTCGGTGACCGCGCGCACGTCCTCGGGTCTGCGGGCCCGCTCCATGAGCTGCTTGGCGTTGTCGTAGGCGTTCAGGGCGCGCTCGTAGTCGGCGCGCATGGCGTCGTCGGCGCCGGGCTCGCCGGGCCGGAAGTCGAGCCGGTCCAGCTCCTCGCCGAAGGCGGTGATGTCCTCGTCCACCACCACGCGGAGCCGGTCGAGGGCGGCGCGCTGCTCGTCGTCGCGGCGGCGCCGGCTGCGGCGGACCAGCGTGTAGGCGCCCGCGCCGGCCACCACCAGGACACCGGCGGCCACGATCAGCCCGGTGCCGGACACTCCCCCGCCCGAGTCCCAGCCGGAGGGGGCGTGTCCCTGGACGGTGTCGAGGGCGCGGTCGGTGAAGTCGGTGAGCTGCGCCTTGGCGTCCTCGCCCTGGACGCTCGCGATCAGGTTCTTGCGGGCCGTGTCCGAGATGACCACGGAGTCGGCCTGGGCGTCGAAGCGGTCGCCCAGCCGTATGCCGTACAGCCCGGTGATGCCGGTGGCGGTGCGCAGGTCGGAGAACAGGTCCTTGGTCCGGTACCCGTCCGGCAGGACCACGACGAACACCGGTTTCCCGGCGTCCTTGATCCGCTGGGACAGCGCGTCGGCGTCCGCGCGGGAGAGCTGCCCGGAGGCGGCCGGGTCGACGTAGACCGGGTTCTCGCGCAGGGCCCGGCCGATGGTGGAGACGCTGGTGTCCGCGCTCGCGGCGGGCGCGAACACGGTCGTGAACGCCAGCACCAGCGCGGCGAGCAGCAGCGCGGGGAGGCTTCGGGTCGGCAGGACGGCCTTCATCCTTCGACGCTACCCGAAGCCTCCCCTTTTCGGTCAGGTGTGCGGATCGCTGGTTCGGGTGAATCAGGCCGCCCGGTAGGCCTCCGCCAGCTTGCGCAGCGCCAGCGCGTAGTTCCCGGTCAGCAGCGCGTGGTCGGCCTCGGCGAAGGGCTTCGCCAGCGCCGCCGTGATCCGCTGTCCGGCCTTGTCCTGGACGATCAGCCGGGCCTTGGTGACCAGGGCCCGGCCGAGCTTGCCGTCGTGCGCCCGGCCGGCCCGTTCCGCCGCGGTGCCGAGCGCCTTCAGCTCCGCCGCGCCGCCCCTCGGCACGGTGGTGCGGGTGGTCAGGCCCCACCCGTAGGGGTACTGCGGGTCGTACGACGCGTCCCCGACATTGATCGGCAGCTGCGCCTCGGACCTCGGCCAGGTGACCGGGAGCTGCCCGGTGAAGGCCCGCCTGCCGTAGAGCACGTCGGCCACGCCGTCGCCCTCGGTGCCGGGCAGCCAGGAGGCGACCAGGGCGCCGATCTTGCCGAGCCGGTCCCCGACGAGCTGGGGGCGTCCGGAGACGATCAGCACCGCGCACTTCATGGCCGCGCACACCTTGTCCACGGCGGCTCGGTCGGCGGCGGACAGCGAGAGGGTGTGTCCGTTGCCGACGTCACCCACCCCTTCGGCGTAGGGGGTCTCCCCGACGACGACCACGCCCACGTCGTAGCCCTTGGTGGGCGCGGAGGCGTCCTTGGAGTAGGTGACGTCGCCGCCGGCCCTCCGCATCCCCTGGAGGATGGTGGTGCCGGGGACGGTGTTCCCCGAAGCGCCCTGCCAGGTGACGGTCCAGCCGCCGGTCTGGTTGCCGATGTCGTCGGCGTTGGACCCGGCGACGTACACCTTCTGGTTCTTCTTCAGCGGCAGCAGTCCGCCGCTGTTCTTCAGGAGCACCTGGGACTCGGCGGCGGCCTGGCGGGCGACGGCGCGGTGGGCCGGGGAGCCGATCGCGGACGCGCCCGAGGTGTTCGCGTAGGGGTGCTCGAAGAGGCCGAGGCGGAACTTCTGGGTGAGGATGCGGGAGACCGCGTCGTCGATCCGCCGCTCGGTGACGCGTCCGGCCTTCACCTCGGTGGTGAGGGCCGCGGTGAAGTCCTTGTAGGTGTAGGGGACCATCATCATGTCGACGCCCGCGTTGACCGAGGCGCGCACGTGCGCGGCGTAGTCGCCGGGGAGCTGGTCGATGGCGTTCCAGTCGCTGATGACGAAGCCGTCGAAGCCCATGCGGCCCTTGAGTACGCCGTTGATCATGTCCGCGCGGGCGTGCATCTTGACCGGGCCGAGTCCGTCGCCGATGACGTCGAGCGAGGAGTACGAGGGCATGACCGTGCCGATGCCCCGGTCCACGGCGTCCTGGTACGGCGCGAGGTGGACGGCCTCCAGCTGCTTCCGGGTGACCTTGGTGACGCCCTGGTCGATGGTGTAGGTGCCGGTGGTGGAGGAGCCGTAGGCGGTGCCGCCGTCGCCGACGAAGTGCTTGGCGGTGGCGAGGACCTTGTCGGGGCGGGCGAGGTCACGCCCGTCGGCGCGTCCCTGGAGACCCTGGATCACCGTCTCCAGGGACTCGACCAGCGCCGGGTCCTCGCCGAAGGACTCGTAACCGCGCCCCCAGCGTTCGTCGCGGGTCACGCACAGGCAGGGCGCGAAGTCCCAGGGGATGCCGGTGGCGCGTACCTCGGCGGCGGTCACCGCGCCGGTCTGCTGGGCGAGTTGGGGGTCACGGGTGGCGCCGATGCCGATGTTGTGGGGCATGATCGTGGCGCCGACGAGGTTGTTGTGGCCGTGCACCGCGTCCACGCCGTAGATCAGGGGAATCTGGAACCGGCCGGCCTGGGCGCGCAGTTGGAAGCCGTCGATCATCTTCGCCCACGCCTCGGGGGTGTTGGGGGTGGGCGTGGAGCCGCCGCCGGAGAGCAGGGAGCCGAGGCCGTAGGCCGCGATGTCGGCCGGGTCGCTGACGGCGCCGCGCTCGGCCTGCGTCATCTGGCCCGCCTTCTCCGCGAGCGACATCCGCCCGAGGAGGTCGGCCACCCGCTTGCGGACGGGCAACTTGGCGTCCAGGTACGGCAGTCCGTGGGCGTCGATGACGATCTCGGGGTTCTCGGCGGGGGCCTTGGCGCCGGTCACCGTGAGCCTGAGCGGGATCGTCTCGGCGGGCTCGGCCGTGCGGTCCTTCAGGGTGGTCACCTTGACGGTCCGCGTGGTGCCGGAGGGGGTGCCGGCCGGGAAGGTGAGGGTGCCGTCCACCGGCTTGTAGTCGCTGCCGGGGCGGGCGGTGCCGCCGGAGGTGGTGTAGGCGACGGTCACCGGGTCGGTGAGCGGCTTCTCGCCGGTGGTGGAGACGGTGACGCGGACGGCGGCGGTGCCGCCCTCGCGGACGGGGTGGACGGCCGCGTCGGTGGTCACGGAGGCGTGCAGCGCGGGGTCGGCGGCGCCGTAGAGTTCGACGCCGTCCATGGCGAAGCGGCCCTTGATCCCGGTGGGCAGGGTGACGGCGTAGCCCCACATCTCGGTGAGGCCGAGGACGTGGTCGATGCCGCCGACGGGCTGGTAGTCGGTGCGGTAGGTGAAGGAGCCGAAGGGCAGCTCGATCTGCTTCCAGCCGGTGAAGTCGTCGGTGAAGGAGGTCGTCCACAGCTCGGACGCCTCGCCGTTCGCGCCGCCGTCCTTGATCTCGAAGGCGATCTTCCTGCCGTTGTCCTGGCCGTCCCACCAGAAGCGGATGCCCCGGTGCGCGGACCAGTCGTGGGCGGGGCCTGCGGCGGCGTAGTCGTGGGTGAAGCCGCCGTAGCCGCTGATGTCGTAGCCGCCGGAGAGGACCTTGGCGCCCTCGGGGGCGTCGGCGCGCGCGGCCAGTTCCAGGGCGGGCGGGTCGTCGCTGTCGCCGCCCCAGGTGAAGAGGCCCTCGGCAGGCTGGGCGGCGAAGGGGACCTCGCCCTCGAAGCGGTCGACGGAGACCGGCGGCGGGTCGGCGGCGCCGGAGGCGGTGGCGGCCGCGGTCAGCGGGAGAGTGGCGGTCAGCAAGGCGGCGGAGACGAGCAGGGCGGTTCTTCGCATGGGCCCTTCCCTTGGCTCAGAGGTCACTCATCTGGCTCGGGTTCACTCATGACTTAACTCACGGCGTGAGTCAACTGGCGCCCCCGGCAGGCGTCAAGGCTTCACGCCGGAAGTGGTACATCGCCAACTCAGGTGTTTAGCAGGGGGGTTGTGTGTTCGCCTTCTGAATGCGCGACCCCTTGACGGACCGTGGAAGCCGTCATTTACTCACGCCTCGCACGCCGCTGTTCCTCAACTCCCCCCACCTCTTCGAAGGGCGGCGCACCATGAGACCACCTCTGCGTCCGGTCCGGCTGCTGCTGGCCGCGCTGCTGACCACCGCCGGGCTCGGCATCCTCGCCGTCCCCGCCGCGCACGCGGCGGGCGAGCCGGTGACGGCCTGGCTCACCACCACCGACGACTCCGGCGGGCGGCACGTCACCCGAGGGCTCCAGCAACAGGCGCCGTTCGCCTTCTCCTCGGGCACCGGCGGCTCGGGCGAGAACATCACGGTCGACGAGGGCACCCGCTACCAGACGTTCACCGGTGGCGGCGCGTCCTTCACCGACACCGCCGCGTGGCTGATGAACAGCAGCGGGGCGCTCTCCCAGGCCACCCGCGACGCCACCCTGCGCAAGCTGTTCTCCCCCACGGACGGCATCGGCCTGTCGTTTCTGCGCAACCCGATGGGCGCCTCCGACCTGGCGCGCTCCGGCTACACCTACGACGACGTGCCGGCCGGGCAGAGCGACCCCTCGCTGGCGAAGTTCTCGATCGCGCACGACCTCGCGGACGTCGTCCCGCTCACCCGGCAGGCCCTCCAGCTGAACCCGTCCCTCACCGTGATGGCCTCGCCCTGGACGGCCCCGGCCTGGATGAAGGACAGCGGCTCGCTCAACGGCGGCTGGCTGAAGGCGGAGGACTACGGCGCCTACGCGTCGTACTTCGTCAAGTACCTTCAGGCGTACCGCGATCAGGGTGTGAACGTCTCCTACGTCACCGCCCAGAACGAGCCGACCTGCTGCTCGGGCTACCCCTCGATGAGCTGGAACGCCAGCGGGCTGGCCTACTTCACCAAGAGCGAGCTGCTGCCCAGGCTCCAGCAGGCGGGGCTGTCCACCAAGGTCCTGGCGCACGACTGGAACTGGGACGTCTACGACTCCTACGCCGCCCAGACCGTGGACGACGCGGCGGTGCGCAGCCACCCCAACTTCGGCGGGATCGCCTGGCACGGCTACGGCGGTGACGTCTCCAAGCAGACCTCGGTGCACAACCAGTACCCGAACCTGGACGCCTTCGCCACCGAGCACTCCGGCGGCACCTGGATCGCCGACCAGCAGCGCGAGGACATGACCGACATCATCGACTACACGCGCAACTGGGCGAAGTCGGTGACCAAGTGGTCCCTCGCGGTGGACCAGAACATGGGCCCGCACAACGGGGGTTGCGGCACCTGCACCGGGCTGATCACGGTGCACAACGGCGACGGGCGCAGCGGGAGCGTGGACTACACCGTCGAGTACTACGACATGGGCCACCTCACCAAGTTCGTCCGCCCCGGCGCCCAGCGCATCGCCTCGACGGCGTCCACGGCCGTGCCCAACGTGGCCTGGCGCAACCCCGACGGCAGCAAGGCGCTGATCGCCTACAACGGCGGCGCCTCGGCCCGCACGGTGACCGTCAACTGGGGCGGCCAGCACGCCACTTACTCCCTGCCCGCCCGCACCTCCGCCACCTTCACCTGGTCCGGCACCCCGTCCGGCGACGGCTCCCGCACCGGCGCCTTCACCGGTCTCGCGGGCAAGTGCCTGGACGTGGCGGGCGGTTCGTCCGTCAACGGCACCGCCGTCCAGCTCTACGACTGCAACGGCAGCTCCGCCCAGCAGTGGACGGTCGCCCCCGACGGCTCGGTCCGCGCCCTCGGCAAGTGCCTCGACGTCACCTCGGCCTCCACCGCCAACGGCGCCAAGGTCCAGCTCTACGACTGCAACGCCACCGGCGCCCAGCAGTGGACCTACAACCCCTCCACCGGCGACGTCGTCAACACGGCGGCGGACAAGTGCCTGGACGTGACCGACAACTCCTCGGCGAACGGGGCACGGGCCCAGATCTGGTCGTGCACGGGAGCGGCGAACCAGAAATGGACGCTGCGCTAGTCCGCACGGCGGCGCGACGGGTTTCCCGGCCGGGCGGCGGTGGTACGCGGCCCGTATCACCCCCTCCTGACCGGGAGCCCCAGATGACCACACCGCAGGATCTGCTGTTCGTCGTGCTCGATGTGCGGGCCGAGCGGCCCGTGGAGCGGGGGGATCTTTCGTTGGCGCTCGCGGGGGCCGAGTTGCTGGATCTGGTGGGGGCCGGGGTGGTCGAGGTGCGGGAGGAGCGGATCGTGCCGGCCTCGGGGCATCTGACCGGGGACCGGCTGCTGGATCAGGCGTCCTCGGTGCTGGTGCGGGAGGAGCCGTACGAGTCGGTGGAGGACTGGCTGTGGCGGCGGGGGGACGGGCTCGCCGCGACTTATACGGCCGCGCTGGAGCCGGGCGGGTCGGGGCTGCGGCAGCTGTTCAAGCGGGCCGAGCCGGGCGACTCCGCCGAGCGGCGGCAGGCGGCGGAGCGGTGGGCCGTACGGGAGCCCGTGCTGACCGGGCTCGCGGCGGAGCTGGGCATCGGGGAGCCGGGGGCAAAAGGCACGGAGGAGAACCCGGAGAGCGACACGGTCGCCCTCGTGCTCGCCGCCGTCGGGGACGCGCTGACCGAGCTGGAGGCGGTACGGCAGCGGCGGCGGATCGAGGAGGACGCGTTCGACAACGTCTGGCGCGCCCCCTGACCGCCGCCGCAGGCGATCCTCCGCCCTACTCGGCCGGCTCCACGCCCGCGCGCAGCAGGCCGTAGGTGCAGGCGTCCTCCAGGGCCTGCCAGGAGGCGGCGATGACGTTCTCCGCGACGCCGACCGTGGACCACTCCCCCGCGCCGTCGCTCGTGGAGATCAGCACCCGGGTCGTGGACTGGGTGCCGTGCTTGCCCTCCAGGATGCGGACCTTGTAGTCCACCAGCTCCAGCTTGGCGAGCTGCGGGTAGATCTTCTCCAGGGCCACCCGCAGCGCCCGGTCCAGGGCGTTGACCGGGCCGTTGCCCTCGGCGGTGGCGACGATCCGCTCGCCCTTGGCCCACAGCTTCACGGTCGCCTCGTTGGCGTGGGTGCCGTCGGGGCGGTCCTCCACGATCGCCCGCCAGGACTCCACGTCGAAGTACTTCAGCGGGGCGCCCTGGGCCTCGGCGCGCAGCAGCAGCTCGAAGGAGGCGTCGGCGGCCTCGTAGGTGTAGCCCGCCAGTTCGCGTTCCTTGACCCGCTCGACCACCCGGCCCACCAGTGCGCGGTCGCCGCCGAGATCGACGCCCAGCTCGCGGCCCTTGAGCTCGATGGAGGCGCGGCCCGCCATGTCGGAGACCAGCATCCGCATGGTGTTGCCGACCTGCTGAGGGTCGATGTGCTGGTAGAGGTCGGGGTCCACCTTGATGGCGGAGGCGTGCAGCCCGGCCTTGTGGGCGAAGGCGGAGACGCCGACGTAGGGCTGGTGGGTGGAGGGCGTCAGGTTGACGACCTCGGCGATGGCGTGCGAGATACGGGTCGTCTCGCGCAGCGCGCCGTCGGGCAGCACCTTCTTGCCGTACTTCAGCTCAAGGGCGGCCACGACCGGGAAGAGGTTGGCGTTGCCGACCCGCTCGCCGTAGCCGTTGGCCGTGCACTGGACATGGGTCGCGCCCGCGTCGACGGCGGCGAGGGTGTTGGCGACCGCGCAGCCGGTGTCGTCCTGGGCGTGGATGCCGAGCCGGGCGCCGGTGTCGGCGAGCACGGTGGCGACGACGGCGCCGATCTGCGCCGGGAGCATCCCGCCGTTGGTGTCGCAGAGGATGACCACGTCGGCACCGGCCTCGGCGGCGGTGCGTACGACGGCCTTGGCGTACGCGGGGTTGGCGCGGTAGCCGTCGAAGAAGTGCTCGCAGTCCACGAAGACCCGGCGGCCCTGCGCGCGCAGATGCGCGACGGTGTCGCGGACCATCTCCAGGTTCTCGTCGAGCGTGGTGCGCAGGGCGAGTTCGACGTGCCGGTCATGGGCCTTGGCCACCAGGGTGATCACCGGGGCGCCGGACTCAAGCAGGGCCCTGACCTGCGGGTCGTCGACGGCCTTGGCGCCGGCGCGGCGGGTGGCGCCGAAGGCGACGAGCTCGGCGTTCTTCAGGTCCAGCTCTTTCGCGGCGCGGGCGAAGAACTCGGTGTCGCGCGGGTTGGCGCCGGGCCAGCCGCCCTCGATGAAGCCCACGCCGAAGTCGTCCAGGTGCCGTGCGATGGCCAGCTTGTCCGCGACGGTGAGGTTGATGCCCTCGCGCTGCGCGCCGTCGCGCAGCGTGGTGTCGAAGACGTGGAAGGAATCGTCGAGCTCGCTGGTTGCGGTCATGGTCTCAAGGCTCCTGTTGTGATGTCGGTCTTACCGGAATGACCGGCTCCACCGTTCCCCCCAGTTTCCCTCGCGCTCCGTCACCGGCCGTGGGTGGGCCGAAAACGAAAAAACCTCTCGCGGGTGCGAGAGGTCTGCGCGCGGGTCGAGGACGACGGTGCCACCCGTACCTGGTCGTACGAGGTGGTCACTGCGGACCGGCGCGCCTGCTGCCCATAATCATGGAGAGCGAGAACACGGGGGAAGTCTGGCACAGAACGCCCGCCGTCCCACCGGCTGTCTCAGTATGCGGGCGAGGGTGTCCAGAACGGCGAAAAGGCAAGCGCCCCGGACCTGCGGAAATCCGGGGCGCTTGCCTGTGGGCGACGGCCGAGGGCCGCGCCGGGTGTCTTACTGCGCCAGCTCGTGCATCCAGCCGTGCTTGTCCTCGGCGATGCCGCGCTGGAGGTCGAGCAGGGCCTCGCGCAGGCGGAGGGTGACCTCGCCGGGCTCGCCGTCGCCCTGCTTCCACTCGGCGCCCTCGCGCTTGACCGTGCCGACCGGGGTGATGACGGCGGCGGTGCCGCAGGCGAACACCTCGGTGAGGGTGCCGTTCTCCGAGTCGCGCTGCCACTGGTCGACGGAGATACGGCCCTCCTCGGCCTCGTAGCCGAGGTCGCGGGCGACGGTCAGCAGGGAGTCGCGGGTGACGCCCTCCAGGATGGAGCCGGTCAGGGTCGGGGTGACGATCTTGTTCCCGTAGACGAAGAACAGGTTCATGCCGCCCAGTTCCTCGACCCACTTGTGCTCGACGGCGTCGAGGTAGCAGACCTGGTCGCAGCCCTTGGCGGCGGCCTCGGCCTGGGCGAGCAGGGAGGCGGCGTAGTTGCCGCCGGTCTTGGCGTCGCCCATGCCGCCGGGGACGGCGCGGACGCGGTCCTCGGAGGCCCAGATGGAGACGGGCTTCACGCCGCCCTTGAAGTAGGCGCCGGCCGGGGAGGCGATGACGAGGAACAGGTACTCGTTGGACGGCTTCACACCGAGGCCGACCTCGGTGCCGATCATGAAGGGCCGCAGGTAGAGGGACTCCTCACCGCCGTGCGCGGGCACCCAGTCCTTGTCCTGGGAGACCAGCGCGTCACAGGCCGCGACGAAGGTCTCGACGGGCAGCTCGGGCATGCCCAGGCGGTGCGCGGAGCGCTGGAAGCGGCGGGCGTTCTGCTCGGGGCGGAAGGTGGCGACCGAGCCGTCGGGGCGGCGGTAGGCCTTCAGGCCCTCGAAGATCTCCTGCGCGTAGTGCAGGACGTTGGTGGCCGGGTCGAGCGGGATCGGCGCGTACGGGACGAGCTGGCCGTCGTGCCAGCCGCGGCCCTCGGTCCACCGGATGGTCACCATGTGGTCGGTGAAGTGGCGGCCGAAACCGGGGTTGGCCAGGATCGCCTCGCGCTCGGTGGCGGCGAGCGGGTGGGCGGAGGGCTTGAGCTCGATCGTGGGCGTCGTCATGAGCGGGAATCCTTCTCTTCCTGGCGTGGTCGGGGCGGCTTCCGGTCTTTCGGCCGGGCCGGGGTCGCCCCCGGCGGAAACGCAGCACCGGTCGTGGCGGGCCGCGCTCACGCCGCCCGCACCGGCCGGGGCCGGTGTGAGGACGTCCGAGCATTCCCTCATACCGCGGCTCCGCGTTCGATTATCGCGCGGAGCCGGGGCCGGAAGGAATCGGGGTGAATGCGGACCCGGAGGTTGATGGTGGCATCGCACGGGCGCACGGCAAAGGGCCGCCGGGCGCTGGACGCGACCCGGCGGCCCTCAGGGGGCCCGGCGGGTCAGCCGGTTACGCCCGCTACGAGCGCGTCGCCGATCTCGGCGGTGGAGCGGGCGGGGCGGCCCACGCGGGCGGTGAGGTCGGCGGCCACGGCCGCGTCGACGCGGTCGGCCTCCGCCTCGTAGCCGAGGTGGCGCAGCAGGAGGGCCACGGAGAGGACCGTGGCGGTGGGGTCGGCCTTGCCCTGTCCGGCGATGTCCGGGGCCGAGCCGTGGACGGGCTCGAACATCGAGGGGTACTCACGGCTCGGGTTGATGTTGCCCGAGGCGGCGACCCCGATGCCGCCGGAGACGGCCGCGGCGAGGTCGGTGATGATGTCGCCGAAGAGGTTGTCGGTGACGATGACGTCGAAGCGCTCGGGCTGGGTGACCAGGTAGATGGTGGCCGCGTCGACGTGGATGTACTCGGTGGTGACCTCGGGGTACTCCTCGGCCACCTGGTGGAAGATGTTGGTCCACAGGCGCCCGGCGAAGGTCAGCACGTTGTTCTTGTGGACCAGGGTGAGCTTCTTGCGCGGGCGGGCCTGGGCGCGGGCGAAGGCGTCGCGGACGACGCGCTCGACACCGTAGGCGGTGTTCACGGAGACCTCGGTGGCGACCTCGTGCTCGGTGCCGGTGCGGATGGTGCCGCCGTTGCCGGTGTACGGGCCCTCGGTACCCTCGCGGACCACCACGAAGTCGATCTCCGGCTGGCCGGCGAGCGGGGTGGCGACGCCGGGGAGCAGCTTGGAGGGGCGCAGGTTGACGTGGTGGTCGAAGGCGAAGCGGAGCTTGAGCAGGAAGCCGCGCTCCAGGACGCCGGACGGGACGCTCGGGTCGCCGATGGCGCCGAGCAGGATGGCGTCGTGGTCCTTGAGGGAGGCGAGGTCGGCGTCGGTGAGGGTCTCACCGGTGGCGTGGTAGCGCCGGGCGCCGAAGTCGTAGTCCGTGGTCTCCAGCTTCACGTCCTCCGGGAGGACGGCGGCCAGGACCTTGAGACCTTCGGCCACGACCTCCTGGCCGATGCCGTCACCCGGGATCACTGCGAGATGGATGCTGCGAGACATGTCGGCACCCTACTCCGGCGTCCCAGGTGATGACACGGCCTGTCCGCGATGCGGACAGTGAGGGCGGCTCGTACGTCTCAGTGGCCGGTCTCGCCGCCGTTGTCCCGGCGGTCCAGCGCGCGCTGGAGCGCGGCGGCGGCCTGGGCGCGGTCGGTCTCGTTCGTACGGGAGGTGTGGCGGACTCGGCGGCGGACGGTCGTCTCGGCCATGGGAAATCGACTCCTTCGACGGGCTGGGAGCACGGCGGCATGAACGGTGAGACGCCGGAAGGGGCGGAGAGCGGGCGCCGCAGGGATTGCCTGCACAGGGCGCGGCTCACGACCGCCATTCGCTGGATGGAGCGAGTCGTTCGGCTCATCCCAAGCTAAGGGACCGGCCCGCGCCTGTCTGCATCATTACTCGGACTTCCTACTATCTGAGACGGCGCGTCGCCTCAGACGCCGCTGACCTGGGCGTTCGCCATTCCCGGCCGCAGGGCGCGCAGCTCGCGCACGAGCGCCCGCACGGCGGAAACGGCCGCCAGCTCCGGCGTCGTCACATAGCCGACCGAGCGGTACGGGCGCTCAGGACCGAGGTCGGTGACCGCCACGGCGGGCGGTACGGCGGTGAGCGAGAGCGCGGGCATGACGGCCATGCCGAGCCCGCTCGCCACCATCGACAGCACGGCCCCGTCGTCCTCGGCGTGGACGGTCGCGGCCGGTATCCAGTCCTGGGCGGCCCACCAGTCGCGGGTGTAGGAGCCGCAGTTCTCCGTCCAGTCGACCAGGGGCAGGGTGCGCGGGGCGGGGTGTCCCACCGGGTGGACCAGGGAGTACGGCTCGCGCAGCAGCACGCCCCCGACCAGCCCGCCCGGGGGCCGGTCGCCGTCGCCGAGGGTGGCGATGCCGAGGTCGGCCCGTCCTGCGGCGACCTCGCCCGCCGTGCCGGCGCCCACTTCCCGTACGACGCTCACGCTCACCTCGACGCCGGGGTGCCGGGCGGACAGCCGTTCCAGGGCGGCCGGCAGCAGATGGAGGGCCGCGCTGCGGAAGGCGGCCACGCGCAGCGGGCCGGAGGTCTCGCCCGTCTCCGCGCCCCGGGCGTCGGCGGCCAGCGCCCGGAGCATCCGCAGCACGCGCCGCGCGTGAGCGGCCGCCCGCTCTCCGGCGGGCGTCGGCCGGGCGCCGAACCGGCCGCGCTCGAAGAGGACGGCGCCCAGCTTGCGTTCGATGCCGCGCACGGCGTGCGAGACGGCCGACTGGGTGGTGCCGAGCCGGACGGCGGCGGCGGAGAACCCGCCCTCCTCGGCCACGGCGACGAGCGTCCGCAGCTCCTGCGGGGCGAGGTCTGCTGCTGTCATGTCGGGGCTCCCACCTGCCGGTATGAGCGCGGCTCATGGATCGCCGCGTCGCATGAGCCCAACCCCCTGCCCGGCCTGGTCATTCCCGGCCTACGGTCCGGGACATGACCGACACCGCGCTCACCGTGCACCAGACCGCCCGCCCGGACGGCTTCCCGACCGCCGCCCACTTCCGCTTCGTCCAGTCCCCCGTGCCCGAACCGGCGCCGGGTACCGCCCTGTTGGAGAACCTGTGGTGGTCGGTGGACCCGTACCACCGCGAGATGATGGACGGCGACTTCGCGCTGGACGCCCCGCTGGAGGGCCGCACCCTCGGCCGGGTGGTCGCCTCGCGCACCCCTGAACTCCCCGAGGGGGAGGTCGTGTTCCACCGGCAGGGCTGGCGGACGCACTCCGTGGTGCGCCCCGAGGAGGTCCGCCGGCTTCCCCGTCACGCGGACGTGCCGCTGTCGGCGTATCTGAGCGTGCTCGGCGGGACCGGCCTGACCGCCTGGGTGGCCCTCACCCGTATCGCCCGACTGCGCTCGGGGGACGACGTGTTCGTCTCCGGCGCGGCCGGCGGCGTCGGCACGGCCACCGGCCGCTTCGCCCGGCTCCTCGGCGCCGGACGCCTGATCGGCAGCGCGGGCTCCCCGGAGAAGGTGAAGTACCTGACGGAACAGGTGGGTTACGACGCCGCCTTCGACTACCACGAAGGACCGGTCGCCTCCCTCCTCGCCGGCGCCGCCCCGGACGGCGTCGACCTCTTCGTGGACAACGTCGGCGGCGGCCATCTCGGCGCGGCGATGGGCGCGTTGCGCGAGCGGGGGCGCGTGGTGCGGGTCGGCACGATCAGCCAGTACAACACCCCGGCCGCGCCGCCGGTCGTCTTCGACCACGCCGACGTGGTGGAGAAGAGCCTGCGGATCGAGGGCTTCCTGGTGAGCGATCACCGGGACGCGCAGGAGGAGTTGTACGACTTCGCCGTACCGCGGCTGCGGAGCGGCGAACTGTCCCTGGACGAGACGGTGGTGGACGGCTTCGACCGGATCGTGGAGGCGTTCCTGCTGATGCTGCGCGGGGGCAACACGGGCAAGATCCTGGTGCGGAAGGTGTGAGGCGCGCCCCCTCACCCGAGGACGAACGGCAACCGCCCCGCCAGTGGACCGAGTTGGGCCCGCTCCCCTGCCGTCGGCGGGCGGCGGCCCGTGCCGAGCAGCAGCGCGTCCGGGTCGGACAGGGAGGCGGGGAACGGCTCTCCCGTGATCCTCTCCAGCAGGGCGCGGGAGTGGGACAGTCCCTCGGCGGGCGGGGGCGGGGCGTCCGGGAGGTGGGCGATGAGGTCCAGGTGGTGGAGGGTCCACTCCAGGACGTACGCCGAGAGGTAGTCGGCGGTGGTGAGGACCATGTCCTGGGTGGCGACCGGGGTGACGGGGTCCGCCAGTCGCGCCGCGCGTCCCGCCGCCGAGCCCACGTCGTCCAGGTGGAACTTGAGCAGCGCCGGGTCCTCGTACGCCGCCGCCAGCCGGACGGTCAGCGCGTCGAGCGGATCGTCGCCCGTGGGCGGGGTGTCGGTGACGGTCCAGTAGGCCGCCGCGTCGTGGGTCGGGGGCGTGCCGGCGGGCGTCACCAGGGTGATCAGGACGTCCTGGGCGTCGACGACCAGGTGGCAGACCAGGTCGCGGACGAGCCAGCGCGTACAGCCGGAGGGGCGGGCGAAGTCCGGGTCCGGGAGGGCGGCGACCGCCTCGCGCAGCGCCGTCCAGGAGCGGGAGAAGGGGTCCATGGCGCGGACGCTAGCAGCGGCCGGACGGACCACGGGCGGGGTACGGGAACGGCCCGGGAGGTCCCGACTCGTGGTCGGGGCCTGCCGGGCCGGTTTCACCGGGAAGGTCAGCCCATGTGCGGGTAGCCGTACTCGGTCGGCGGGACCAGGGTCTCCTTGATGGCGCGGGTCAGGGTCCAGCGCATCAGGTTCTGCGGGGCGCCGGCCTTGTCGTCGGTGCCGGAGACGCGGCCGCCGCCGAAGGGCTGCTGGCCGACGACGGCGCCGGTGGACTTGTCGTTGATGTAGAAGTTGCCCGCCGCGTAGCGGAGCTTCTCCATCGTGTACGCCGCCGCCGCGCGGTCGTTGGCGATGACCGAGCCGGTGAGGGCGTAGTCCGAGACGGACTCCATCTGGGTCAGCATCTCGTCGTACTTCTCGTCGTCGTAGACGTACACGCCGAGGATCGGGCCGAAGTACTCGGTGCGGAAGACCTCGTTCTCCGGGTCGGTGCACTCGATGACGGTCGGGCGGACGAAGTAGCCCACCGCGTCGTCGTAGGAGCCGCCCGCGACGATGGTGCAGGTGGGGTCCTCGGCGGCGCGGTCGATGGCGGCCTTGTTCTTGGCGAAGGAGCGCTCGTCGATGACCGCGCCGATGAAGTTCGACAGGTCGGTGACGTCACCCATGGTCAGGCCGTCGACCTCGGCCGCGAACTCCTCCTTGAAGCCGGAGTTCCAGAGGGAGGCCGGGATGTAGGCGCGCGAGGTGGCCGAGCACTTCTGGCCCTGGTACTCGAAGGCACCGCGGGTCAGGGCGGTCTTCAGCACGGCGCGGTCGGCGCTGGGGTGCGCGACGACGAAGTCCTTGCCGCCGGTCTCGCCGACCAGGCGCGGGTAGGCGCGGTACTTCTCGATGTTGTTGCCGACCGTCTTCCACAGGTACTGGAAGGTCTTGGTCGAGCCGGTGAAGTGGATGCCCGCGAGGTCGCGGTGCTCCAGGGCGACCTCGGAGACCGCGATGCCGTCGCCGGTGACCAGGTTGATGACGCCCTTGGGCAGCCCGGCCTCCTCCAGCAGCTTCATCAGCAGCACGGCGGCGTGGGTCTGCGTCGGGGACGGCTTCCAGACCACCACGTTGCCCATGAGGGCGGGCGCGGTGGGCAGGTTGGCGGCGATGGCCGAGAAGTTGAACGGCGTGATCGCGTAGACGAAGCCCTCCAGCGGGCGGTGGTCCATGCGGTTCCACACGCCCGGGGAGTTGGCCGGGGGCTGCTCGGCCAGGATCTGGCGGGCGTAGTGCACGTTGAAGCGCCAGAAGTCGACGAGCTCGCAGGGGCTGTCGATCTCGGCCTGCTGGGCGGTCTTGGACTGGCCCAGCATGGTGGAGGCGGCGATGGTCTCGCGCCAGGGGCCCGCCAGCAGCTCGGCGGCGCGCAGGATGATCGCGGCGCGGTCGTCGAAGGACATCGCGCGCCAGGCCGGGGCGGCGGCCAGGGCGGCGTCGATCGCGTCCTGGGCGTCCTGCTTGGTGGCGTTGCGCAGGGTGCCGAGGACGGCCTTGTGGTTGTGCGGCTGGACGACCTGGAACGGCTCGCCGCCGCCCATCCGCTTCTCGCCGCCGATGGTCATCGGCAGGTCGACCGGGTTCTCGGCCAGCTCCTTGAGCTTGGCCTCCAGGCGGGCGCGCTCGGGCGAGCCGGGGGCGTAGCCGTGCACCGGCTCGTTGACGGGGGCGGGGACCTGGGTCACAGCGTCCATGTGATCCGTTACTCCTTGGTGTGAGCGGGTGGTGGGGGGCTCGGCCGAGCGGGTGTGGGGGTTCAGCCCGTGCTGACCATCGAGCGCAGGAAGAAGCGCAGGTTCGCCGGCTTCTCCGCCAGACGGCGCATGAAGTAGCCGTACCAGTCGGTGCCGTAGGCGGTGTAGACACGCATCCGGTGGCCCTCGGCGGCGAGCCGCAGGTGCTCCTCGCTCCGGATGCCGTAGAGCATCTGGAACTCGTACTCGTCGAGCTTACGGCCGGCGCGGTGGGCGAGTTCCTGCGCGATGGCGATGAGGCGCGGGTCGTGGGACCCGATCATCGGGTAGCCCTCGCCCTCCATCAGGATCCGCAGGACGCGCACGTACGCCTTGTCGATCTCGTGCTTCTGCTGGTAGGCGACCTCGGCGGGCTCCTTGTAGGCGCCCTTCACCAGGCGCACCCGGCTGCCCGCGGCGGCCAGGCGGCGGGCGTCGGCCTCGGTGCGGAAGAGGTACGCCTGGATGACGCAGCCGGTCTGCGGGAAGTCCTTCCGCAGCTCCTCGTGGATGGCGAACATCGAGTCGAGGGTGGTGTGGTCCTCGGCGTCCAGCGTCACCGTCGTACCGATGGCGGCGGCCGCCTCGACGACGGGGCGGACGTTGCCGAGGGCCAGCTCGTGGCCGCCGTCCAGCGCTTGGCCGAACATGGAGAGCTTGACGCTCATCTCGACCTTCTCGCCCAGGTTCAGGAGCGCGAGGCGGTCGATCAGCGCGAGGTAGGCGTCGCGGGCGGCGTAGGCCTGCTCGGGGGTGGTGATGTCCTCGCCGACGACATCCATCGTCAGCTGGAGGCCCCGGCCGGTCAGGTCCTCGATGATCGGGACGATGTCGTCCACGCTCTCGCCGGGGATGAAGCGGTCCACGACCTGCTTCGTCACGGGCGCCGCCGTGACGAGACGGCGCATCCGGTCGCTGCGCGACGCGGCGAGAATCACAGGACCCAGCACGGGGCACCTCCAACAGCACAAGCACCAAGCCGGCCGTCGGCCGACGATGCGGCAACGGCGCGGAGAACCACCGTGAAACCTAAGGATCTCTCCGATGGTCGGCCATCGACAGCTGTCACGCATCCGTTCCCCTGATCTCAGACAGATGTATGAAGGCCCCTCGGATATGCGGCAGAATGCCCGGGTGGCGGCGGATACCGGATCGTTTCACCGAGGCGACTACCAGGAGCTGGTGGACGAGATCTCGGAGCTGCTCGACGCCCCGGCGACCCTGGAGAGCCGGGATTTCGAGCTGATCGCCTTCGGGGCGTACGACAGCGAGGGCGACCTCGATCCCCTGGCCCTGGACCCGGTGCGGGCCCGCTCGATCCTGACCCGGCGTTCGACGGCGGCGGTGCGGACGTGGTTCGAGGGCTTCGGCATCACCCGCGCGACGGTGCCGGTGCGCATCCCGCCCACTCCGGAGGCCGGGGTGTACCGGGGAAGGATCTGTCTCCCGGTACGCCATCGGGGTGTCGTCCTCGGTTACGTCTGGCTGCTGGACGACGATCCGGGCCCGACCGACGCCCAGCTCGCCGCCGCCATGCAGGTGACGGGCCGGATCGGCGCGCTCCTCGCGGACGAGGCGCGGGCCGGGGCGGGGCTCGGCCGGGAGCTGCGGGCGGTGCTGACCGCCGAGGAGGGCTGGCAGCGGGACATGGCGGTGACCGAGCTGCGCACCGCGCTCGGCCCGCGCGCGGACGGCCCGCACACCGTGGTCTGTGTGGCCCCCTGGCCCTCGGCCGACCCGGACGACGCCCCCTCGGTGCGTACGGTCCCGCACGCCACCGCGCTGTGCACGGTGCCCTGGGGGCCGACCGGGCAGAGCCTGGCGGTGCTGGTGCGGCTGCGCGGTACGGACGCGACGGCGCCGGCGCTGACGGCGGCGGCGCGGCTGGTGCAGGAGGCGGCGGCCGGGGACCCCTCCGGCGGCCGGGCGGGGGCCGACGGCCGGGCCGGGACCGGTGTCCGGACGGGGACCGGTGTCCCGGTCGGGGCCGGTGTCCGGGCCGGAGCCGGTGTCCGGGTCGGGGCCGGGATCGGCGATCCCCGGACCGGGCTCGCGGAACTGGGGACCGTGTGGCGGGAGGCGTCGGCGGCGGCGCGGGCCGCGCTGGCCGAGCCGAGGTTCGGGCCGGTCGCCCAGTGGCGCGGGATCGGGCCGTACCGGCTGCTGACCGCGCTGCCGCCGGGCGCGGTCCAGGACCCGGTGGTCCTGCCCCTCCTCTCCCCCGCCCAGCACGAACTGGCCCGCACCGCCGAGGTCTACCTCGACTGCGCGGGCCAGGCGGGCCGGGCCGCCGCCGAACTGGGCATCCACCGCCAGACGCTGTACTACCGCCTCTCCCGCGTGGAGCGCCTGACCGGTCTCGACCTGGACGACGGCGAGGACCGGCTGCTGCTGCACATGGCGCTGAAGCGGGCGCGGCTGGGCTGAGGGGTCAGCTCTTCCGGGCCGCCGCGACGATCTGGCGCAGCCCCTCGGTGAGGCGGTCGGCGGTGGGCGCGGACTTCGGGTCGAAGGACCACTGCGCGATGAGGCCGGTCATGAGGGTCACGTAGAACACGCCGAGGGTGTCCGCCGTCTCGTCCGTGACGTCCTCCTCGCGGCCGCCCATGAGCAGCGGGACGAGTCCGCGCCCCGCCTCCCGCTGGGCGGCGGCGAGATGGTCGCGGACCTCGGGCATCTGGTCGCCCATGGTCACGACCTCCATGCTGAGCCGCCAGATCGAACCCGGTTCGCGCATGGTGCCGATGATGTTCGACCACACCTCCTCGAACCGCTCGGTGGAGCCGGGAGGCGTGGCGCTCTCGCCGGCCGTCTCCCCCTCGAACGTGTCGCCCATCGCCTCGACGAGGGAGACGTACGCCCGCGCCAGCAGCGCGTCCTTCGAGCCGTAGTGGTAGCCGATGGAGGCCAGGTTGGTGCCGGACTCCTTCACGATGTCGCGCGCGGTGGTCCGGGCGAACCCCTTGGCCAGCAGGCAGCGCTTGGCGCCTTCGAGCAGATCCTCACGGTGTCCCATGCCGGCCAGCGTACCCCGGTCCATACAAGCGTCCTAGACGCATGACTTATACAGTCGTTCTAGACAAGCGTTTAAGACGCGCGTACATTCCTCGGCATGGTGAATCCGACGAGCACCACCCCAACCCCCTTCCAGGACAAGCCCGTTCGCGCCGGACGCCGCGAATGGACCGCGCTGGGCGTGCTGATGCTGCCGCTGCTGCTGGTCTCGATGGACGTCTCGGTGCTGTACTTCGCGACGCCCGCGATCAGCGCCGACCTCCACCCGAGCGGCACCCAGCAGCTGTGGATCTTCGACGTCTACGGCTTCGTCCTGGCCGGGCTGCTGATGACGATGGGCGCGCTCGGCGACCGCTTCGGCAGCCGCCGGCTGCTACTCACGGGGGCCGCGGCCTTCGGCGCCGCCTCCGTCCTCGCCGCGTACGCCGACAGCGCGGCGACCCTGATCGCGGCCCGCGCGGTGCTCGGCGTCGGCGGCGCGACCCTGATGCCCTCGACCATGGCGCTGCTGCGCACGATGTTCACCGACCCCGGCGAGCGGGCGAAGGCGATCGGGCTGTGGTCGGGCGTGATGACCGGCGGTATCGCGCTGGGCTCGGTGATGAGCGGGGTCCTGGTGGAGCACTTCTGGTGGGGCTCGGTGTTCCTGGTCAACCTGCCCGCGATGCTCCTGCTGCTGGTGCTCGGCCCGGTCCTGCTGCCCGAGTCGCGGAAGACGGCCACCGGCCGCTTCGACTGGCCGAGCGTGCCGCTGTCCCTGGCCGCCGTACTGCCGGTCGTCTACGGCCTGAAGGAGATCCCCTCCGAGGGCTGGCACCCGCTGTACGTCGTCTCGGTGACGGTCGGTCTGCTCTTCACCGCGCTCTTCGTCCACCGCCAGCGCACGGCCGCCGCACCGCTGGTGCCGCTCGAACTGCTGCGGCGGCGGGGCTTCACCCCGGCCGTGGTGCTGACGCTGCTGTCCGCGTTCGGGATGCTGGGCTCGGCCATCTACACCACGCAGTACATCCAGTCGGTGCTCGGCAAGAGCCCGCTGTCGGCGGCGCTGTGGAGCCTGCTGCCCTCGGTGCTCATCGGGGTGGCCGGGCCGGTGACCGCCGCGCTGGTCGCCCGGGGCGCGGACCGGGGCCGGGTGGTCGCCGCCGGGTTCGCGGTCTCCGCCGCCGGCTACGTCCTGCTCGCGCTCGTCGGCACCGACTCGCTGTGGCTGGTGCTGGCCGGGGCCGGGGTGCTGGCGTCGGGCGCGGTGATGGTGATGTCGCAGCTGACGGACCTGGCGATGGGCACCGCCCCGGCGGAGCGGGCGGGTACGGCGTCCTCGCTGCTGGAGACGGCCACGGAACTGGGCGGGGCGCTCGGGATGGCGTTCCTGGGCTCGGTCGGCGCCGCCGTGTACCGGCACGGGATGCCCTCGGACGCGCCCGGTCCGGCCCGCGAGACCCTGGGCGGCGCGCTGGCCGGCGCCGCCCGGCTGCCGGGCCGTACCGGCGAGGCGCTGCTGGCCTCGGCGCGCGAGGCGTTCACGAACGGGATGCAGGCGGCGGCGGTCACCGGGGCGGTGGTGCTGGCGCTGGCCGCGATCGGGGCGGCGGTGACGCTGCGCGGGCTGGGCAGGGAGGAGCCGGGGACGGAGCGGACCGCTGCGGAGCGGCGGACCGGCGTGGAGCAGCTCGACCCCCAGTAGCCCAGGCAGCCCAGGCAGCCCAGGCAGCCCAGGGGGAAACGCCGGAGCGCCGGGCGGGACCGATCGTCGGTCCCGCCCGGCGCTCCGGTGTGACTCAGACCAGGTTCACCGACCGGGCGGACGTCGCCCCGATCTCCTCGGCCAGCTCGGTCAGGGTGACCGGCGAGACCGTGTCGTCCACGGTCAGCACGGCCAGTGCCTCGCCGCCGGCCGCCGCGCGGGCGACCTGCATACCGGCGATGTTGACGCCCGCCTCGCCGAGGACCCGGCCGACGGTGCCGACGACACCGGGACGGTCCTCGTAGCGCAGGACGACCATGTGCTCGGCGAGCGCGAGGTCGACGTCGTACTCCCCGACGGCGACGATCTTCTGGACGTGCTTGGGGCCGGCCAGCGTGCCGGAGACCGAGACCTCCTCGCCGCCCGCGAGGGTGCCGCGCACGGTGACCACGTTGCGGTGGTCGGCGGACTCGGAGCTGGTGGTCAGGCGGACCTCGACCCCGCGCTCCTGGGCGAACAGCGGGGCGTTGACGTAGGAGACCGTCTCGTCCACCACGTCCTCGAACACGCCCTTGAGCGCGGAGAGTTCGAGCACCTTCACATCGTGCTGGGTGATCTCGCCGTACACCTCGACGTCGAGGCGGACCGCGACCTCGCCCGCCAGCGCGGTGAAGATGCGGCCGAGGCGCTCGGCGAGCGGCAGACCGGGCTTGACGTCCTCGGCGATGACACCGCCCTGGACGTTCACCGCGTCCGGGACCAGCTCACCGGCGAGCGCCAGGCGCACCGAGCGGGCCACCGCGATGCCCGCCTTCTCCTGGGCCTCGTCGGTGGAGGCGCCCAGGTGCGGGGTGCAGACGACCTGGTCCAGCTCGAAGAGCGGGGAGTCGGTGCACGGCTCCTTCGTGTACACGTCGAGACCGGCGCCCGCGACGCGGCCCTCCTTGAGCGCCGCGTACAGCGCGGCCTCGTCCACGATGCCGCCGCGCGCGGCGTTGACGATCCGCACGCTCGGCTTGACCTTGCGCAGCGCCTCGTCGCCGATCAGGCCGAGGGTCTCGGGGGTCTTCGGCAGGTGGACGGTGATGAAGTCGGAGACCTCGAGCAGCTCGTCCAGGGACAGCACCTTGACGCCCATCTGGGCGGCCCGCGCGGGCTGCACGTAGGGGTCGTAGGCGACGACCTTCATGCCGAAGGCGGACATCCGCTGGGCGACCAGGGCGCCGATGCGGCCGAGGCCGACGACGCCGAGGGTCTTCTCGGCCAGCTCGACGCCGGTGTACTTGCTGCGCTTCCACTCGCCGTTCTTCAGCGCGGTGTTGGCCTGCGGGATGTTGCGCGCGCTGGCGAGGAGGAGGCCGCAGGCCAGCTCGGCGGCGGTGACGATGTTGGAGGTGGGGGCGTTGACGACCATCACGCCGGCCTTGGTGGCGGCGGAGACGTCGACGTTGTCCAGGCCGACGCCGGCTCGTGCGACGACCTTCAGCTTCTTGGCGGCGGCGATCGCCTCGGCGTCGACCTTCGTCGCGGAACGGATCAGGATCGCGTCCACGTCGGCGATGGCGGGCAGCAGCTCGGCCCGGTCGGCTCCGTTGCAGTGCCGGATCTCGAAGTCCGGTCCGAGTGCGTCGACGGTCGCGGGCGACAGCTCTTCAGCGATGAGTACGACGGGTTTCGAGCTCACGTGAGTCCTCACAAGTCCAATGCGGACGGCCGTCCCGACGGCCGCTGGCGGTGGAGGGGTGCTAGCCGCGTGGAAGACGCACGACACTGTGGGCCTGACGCGTATGTAGTGCTGCAGTGTAGTGGCGCGAGGGCCGCCCGAACGTGCCACTGCGGAAGGATCACCCGGACGGGAAGCGCCGCTTTGTACGGGGCGCCCGCACGGCTCGGTGCGGGGCCCTCGCGCGGGCCCCGCGGCCGTGCTCCCCGGTCACCGGAGGGCGCGGCCGCGGGGCGCGGGGCTCACGCCTCTTCGTCGACCCAGGACATCAGCTTGCGCAGCTGCTTGCCGGTGGTCTCCAGCAGGTGCTCGGAGTCCTGCTTCTTGTACTCGTCGTACTTCTTCAGGCCGCCGTGGTACTCGTCCATCCAGTTCTTGGCGAAGGTGCCGTCCTGGATCTCGGCGAGGACCTGCTTCATCTCGGCCTTGGTGGCGTCGGTGATGATGCGCGGGCCGGTGACGTAGTCGCCCCACTCGGCGGTCTCCGAGATGGACCAGCGCATCTTCTCCAGGCCGCCCTCGTACATGAGGTCGACGATCAGCTTCAGCTCGTGCAGACACTCGAAGTAGGCGATCTCCGGCTGGTAGCCGGCCTCGGTCAGGGTCTCGAAGCCCGCCTTGACCAGCGCGGCGGTGCCGCCGCACAGCACGGCCTGCTCGCCGAAGAGGTCGGTCTCGGTCTCCTCGGTGAAGGTCGTCTTGATGACGCCGGCGCGGGTGCCGCCGATGGCCTTGGCGTACGACAGGGCCAGCGCGAAGCCCTCACCGGAGGCGTCCTGCTCGACCGCGACGATGCAGGGGACGCCGCGCCCCTCCTCGTACTGACGGCGCACCAGGTGGCCCGGGCCCTTGGGGGCGACCATGCAGACGTCGACGCCCGCCGGGGGCTTGATGAAGCCGAAGCGGATGTTGAAGCCATGGCCGAAGAACAGCGCGTCGCCGTCCTTCAGGTGCGGGGCGATGGACTCCTCGTAGACCTGGGCCTGGATGGGGTCCGGGACCAGGATCATGATGACGTCGGCCTCTTCGGCGGCCTCGGCTGGGGTGACCACGCGCAGGCCCTGCTCCTCGGCCTTGGCGCGGGACTTGGAGCCCTCGGGCAGACCGACGCGGACGTCGACGCCCGAGTCCCGCAGCGACAGGGCGTGGGCGTGGCCCTGGCTGCCGTAGCCGATGACCGCGACCTTGCGGCCCTGGATGATGGACAGGTCTGCGTCGTCGTCGTAGAACAGCTCGGCCACTGGTTCTCTCCTTGATGTGCGGTGTGCGTCCCACCGTATTGCGGCGGGGTGACGGAAGGTCTGGGGGTCTCGGCATCCGGTCGCCGCGCCGGTGCGGCGGCGGCCGGGCCGGGGATCACGCCGAGCGGTCGAGGGCGCGCAGCGAGCGGTCGGTGATGGAGCGGGCGCCGCGTCCGATGGCGATCGTGCCGGACTGGACCAGCTCCTTGATGCCGAACGGCTCCAGCATCTTGAGCATGGCGGACAGCTTCTCGCCCGAGCCGGTGGCCTCGATGGTGACGGCCTCCGGGGAGACGTCGACGGTCTTGGCGCGGAAGAGCTGGACGATCTCCACAATCTGGGAGCGGGTCTCGTTGTCGGCGCGGACCTTCACCAGGACGAGTTCGCGCTGGACGGCCTGACCCGGCTCCAGCTCCACGATCTTGAGCACGTTGACGAGCTTGTTGAGCTGCTTGGTCACCTGCTCCAGGGGCAGGTCCTCGACGCCGACCACGATGGTGATGCGGGAGATGTCGGGGTGCTCGGTGACGCCCACCGCGAGCGAGTCGATGTTGAAGCCGCGGCGGGAGAAGAGGGCGGCGATGCGGGCGAGGATGCCCGGGGTGTTCTCCACCAGGACGGAGAGCGTGTGCTTGGACATGGTCGTTTTACGTCTCTCTCGCTCAGTCTCGCTCAGTCGTCCGCGCCGTCGCCGAAGTCGGGACGGACGTCACGGGCGGCCATGATCTCGTCGTTGGTGGTGCCGGCGGCGACCATCGGCCACACCATGGCGTCCTCGTGGACGATGAAGTCCACGACCACGGGGCGGTCGTTGATGGCGTTGGCCTCCTCGATGACCTTGTCCAGGTCCTCGGGGCGCTCGCAGCGCAGGCCCACGCAGCCCATGGCCTCGGACAGCTTCACGAAGTCCGGCACGCGGGTGCCCCTGGCCGCGGGGTTGACGTCGTCGGGGCCTGAGTGCAGGACGGTGTTGGAGTAACGCTGGTTGTAGAACAGGGTCTGCCACTGGCGGACCATGCCGAGGGCGCCGTTGTTGATGATGGCGACCTTGATCGGGATGTTGTTCAGCGCGCAGGTGGTCAGTTCCTGGTTGGTCATCTGGAAACAGCCGTCGCCGTCGATGGCCCAGACCGTGCGGCCGGGCTGTCCGGCCTTGGCGCCCATGGCGGCGGGGACCGCGTAGCCCATCGTCCCGGCGCCGCCGGAGTTGAGCCAGGTCGCGGGCTGCTCGTACTCGATGAAGTGGGCGGCCCACATCTGGTGCTGGCCGACGCCCGCCGCGAAGATCGTGTCGTCGGGGGCGAGCTGTCCGATGCGCTGGATGACGGCCTGCGGGGAGAGCGAGCCGTCGCCGGGGCGCTCGTAGCCGAGCGGGTAGGTCTCGCGCCAGCGGTTCAGATCGCGCCACCAGGCGGTGTAGTCGCCCTGGTTGCCCTCGCTGTGCGCCTTCTGCACGGCCTGCACCAGGTCGGCGAGCACCTCGCGGGCGTCGCCCACGATCGGGACGTCGGCCTCGCGGTTCTTGCCGATCTCGGCCGGGTCGATGTCGGCGTGCACGATCTTGGCGTACGGCGCGAAGCCGTCGAGCTTGCCGGTGACGCGGTCGTCGAAGCGGGCGCCGAGGGCGACGATCAGATCGGCCTTCTGCAGCGCGGTGACGGCGGTGACCGCACCGTGCATGCCCGGCATGCCCACGTGCAGCGGGTGGCTGTCGGGGAAGGCGCCGAGCGCCATCAGGGTGGTGGTGACGGGCGCGCCGGTCAGCTCGGCGAGGACCTTCAGCTCGGCGGTGGCGTGCGCCTTGAGGACGCCGCCGCCGACGTAGAGGACCGGGCGCTTGGCGGCGGTGATCAGCTTGGCGGCCTCGCGGATCTGCTTGGCGTGCGGCTTGGTCACCGGGCGGTAGCCGGGCAGGTCCATGACGGGCGGCCAGGAGAAGGTCGTCTTCGCCTGGAGGGCGTCCTTGGCGATGTCGACCAGGACCGGGCCGGGGCGGCCGGTGGAGGCGATGTGGAACGCCTGGGCGATCACCCGGGGGATGTCCTCGGCCTTGGTGACCAGGAAGTTGTGCTTGGTGACCGGCATCGTGATGCCGACGATGTCCGCCTCCTGGAAGGCGTCGGTGCCGATCGCCTTGGAGGCGACCTGGCCGGTGATCGCCACCAGCGGCACCGAGTCCATGTGCGCGTCGGCGATCGGCGTGACCAGGTTGGTGGCGCCCGGGCCCGAAGTGGCCATGCACACGCCGACCTTGCCGGTGGCCTGCGCATAGCCGGTGGCCGCGTGGCCCGCGCCCTGCTCGTGGCGGACCAGCACGTGCCGGACCCGGGTGGAATCCATCAGCGGGTCGTACGCCGGCAGGATCGCGCCGCCGGGGATGCCGAACACCGTGTCCGCGCCGACCTCCTCAAGTGAGCGCACGAGCGACTGGGCGCCCGTGACGTGCTCGACAGGGGCGGTGTGCTGCCCTCCGGATCGGGGCCGCGGCTGCGGATGGTGGGCCCCGGTGGCCTGCTCGGTCATCGGCATTCTCTTCTCGATGCTGAGGGTTTTTGCGAGGTTTGAGCGGAGCTGGAGCGCCGCACGAGGGGCACTCGTGCAACAAAAAACCCCTCGTGCCGGGATGGCAAGCGAGGGGAGCGCGTCGGTGAGGTCGCTGGGGGTTTCCGGTTCGTCCTCCGGTCGTCCCAGCTCAGCCGACGCGCTTTCCAAGTACGAGAATTCGGGTGCGCATGGCACTGACCCTCCCCCCGGCGCGCACCTACTGTCAAGTGGGTGGGACGGCCGTCTCATTATGTGAGCGCAATGTGGTGGTACCGCCGATCACCGTGGACATGCCCCCGGCGTACACCCCGGCACCCGCGCCCGCACCCGCTCCCCCGCTCCCGCCCGGCCCCGCGCCCTTGCCCGCGAGCACGGGCCGGCCCGGGGCGTGCGGCACCGGATAGCGCCCGGCGGCCAGCGCGCGGCGCAGCCGGTACTCGTCCACCGGCCCGGCGAAGGCCATGCCCTGGCCGTGTGTGCAGCCCATCGCGCGCAGGGCGACGACCTGTTCGGGCAGGTCGACCCCCTCGGCCACGGACTGGAGACCGAGGTCGCCCGCGATCTTCAGCAGCCCGCCGGTGATCTTGTGCAGCCGCGCGGACTCCACGACGCCCTCGACCAGGCCCCGGTCGAGCTTGAGGATGTCCACCGGGAGCCTGCGCAGCGCGGTGAAGGCGGCGCAGCCCCCGCCGAAGCCGTCCAGGGCGATCCGCACCCCGAGCCGGCTGAGGGCGGTCAGCCGGCGTTCCAGCTCGTCCAGGGAGAGCCGGGGGTCGGTGTCGGAGAGTTCGATCACGAGCGCCCCGGGCGGCAGGCCGTGCCGGGTCAGCAGGGCCTCGATGGTGCCGAGCGGGGGCAGCGAGCGGTCGAGAAGCCGCCGGGCGCTCATCCGGACCGCGACCGGGACGACCAGTCCCCCGGCGGCCCGCTCGGCGGCCTGCTCCACGGCCTCGCGGAGTATCCAGCGCTCCAGCTCGGCCGTCTTGTCGCCGTCGTCCGCGACCCGCAGGAACTCGGCGGGGGTGAACAGCACGCCCTGGGAGGAGCGCCAGCGCGCATGCGCGGAGACGGAGGCGATCCGGCCGTTCTCCAGGCAGACCACCGGCTGGTGCAGCAGCGCGAACTCGCCGTCGTGCAGCGCGGCGCGCAGCCGTCCGGCCAGCTCGGCCTTGCGGACGACGTCCTGCTGCATCTGCGGCCGGTACAGCTCCACCCGGCCCTTGCCGCCCGCCTTGGCGCGGTACATCGCGAGGTCCGCGTTGCGCAGCAGCTCGCCCGCGCCGAGTCCGGGCTCGGCGAAGGCGACGCCGATGGAGGCGTTGACGCGGACATCGTTGCCGTCGATCGGGTAGGGCTGGGAGAGGGTCACCCTGAGGCGGTCGGCGAGCTCCAGGATGTTGCGCTCCCGGGCGGCACGGTCGCGGGTGCCGTCGCCGGTGATCAGGGCGGCGAACTCGTCGCCGCCGAGCCGGGAGGCGGTGTCCGACTGGCGCACCGCCTCGTGCAGCCGGCGGGCGGCCTGGACGAGGAGCTGGTCCCCGGCCTGGTGCCCGATGGTGTCGTTGACGGCCTTGAAGCCGTCCAGGTCGATGAAGAGCACGGCGGTGCCGCGCAGGGCGGCGCCCCGGTCGCTGGCCCGGCGCCCGGACAGGGCCTGCTGGACGCGTCTGGTGAACAGGGCGCGGTTGGGCAGGTCGGTGAGCGGGTCGTGCTCGGCGTTGTGCTGCAACTGGGCCTGGAGCCGGACGCGTTCGGTCACGTCGCGGCTGTTGAAGATCAGGCCGCCGTGATGCCGGTTGACGGTGGACTCGACGTTGAGCCAGCCGCCGGTGCCGGAGCGGAAGCGGCACTCGATGCGGGTGGTGGGTTCGTCGGCGGGGCTGGCGGCGAGGAAGCGGCGCACCTCGTGCAGGACGCAGCCCAGGTCCTCGGGGTGGATGAGCTTGGCCAGCTCGGTGCCGACCAGTTCCTCGGCGGGGCGGCCGTAGACCCCGGCGGCGGCCGGGGAGACGTACCGCAGGATGCCGCTCGGCGCGGCGATCATGATGACGTCGCTGGAGCCCTGCACCAGGGAGCGGAAGTGGTTCTCCTTGTGGGCCAGTTCCTGGGCGAGGGTGATGTTGTCGAGCAGCATGATGCCCTGGCGGACGACGAGCGCGAGGACCACGGCGCCGGCGGTGATCAGCACGACGTGGTCGGGCCTGCGGCCGTTGAGCACGTTGTACAGGATGCCGAGCGTGCACACGGCGGCGGCGAGGTACGGGGTGAGCGCGGCGAGCGAGCCGGTGATGGGGCGGCCCGCCGGGTACCTGACCTGTTCGGTGTCCGGTGCGGGCGGGCAGCCGGAGCCTCCCGTGCGCGGTCCGGGGACGCGTTCGCGGAGCGTTCGGGGCGGCCCGTCGTGCGCGTGCTGCTTCGGGGCGGCCCAGGGGGCGTACGCGAGCAGCAGCGAGCCGGCGAACCAGCCCGCGTCGAGCAGCTGCCCCGAGTGGTAGTGGCTGTGCAGCAGCGGGGAGGTGAACAGCGCGTCGCACATCACCGTGAGGGCGAGGGCGCCGATCGCGGTGTTCACCGCCGTGCGGTTGCCCGGGCTGCGCCGGAAGTGCAGGGCGAGCACCATGCTGACCAGGACGATGTCGAGCAGCGGGTACGCCAGCGAGAGCGCGGTGTGCGCGACGCTCGGGCCGTCGAAGCGGGCGGCCTGGGCGAGGGCGAGGCTCCACGACAGGGTGAGCAGCGAGCCGCCGATCAGCCAGGCGTCCAGGGTGAGACAGATCCAGCCGGCCCGGTTGAGCGGGCGTTTGGCGAGGACCAGCAGGCCCACGATGGCGGGCGGCGCGAAGCAGAGGAAGAACAGGTCCGCGTAGCTCGGGCTGGGCACGTCGCCGCCGAGGACGACCTCGTACCACCCCCAGACCGCGTTGCCGAGGGCGGCCATCGCGGAGGAGAGCGCGAAGAGCAGCCAGGCGGGACGGAAGCGCACGCCGGGGCTGCGGGCGTAGAGGAAGCAGGAGACGGCGGCGGTGCCCGCGGCGGCGGCGAGGCCGAAGTCGCCCATGAACAGCGCGACTTGCTTGCTGCCCCAGTCCAGCGCCGCTCCGACGCCGTACGCCCCGCAGATCAGGGCGAGGACGAGCTGCTGGGCCAGGCGTGAGCCCTCGGCGGCGGGCGGGGCCGGCTTCGGGGCCTGGGGCGGCTCCGGCGCGCGCAGCGCCCCGTCGAGCGCGGTCGGTGTGAGCGAGGGGAGCGCGTTCACCGGGGCCTCCCGCTCCGTGCCGGTCCCCGGTCGGCGGGGGGACGGTGGACAGGCCTCCTGCGGGCGCCGGGCCTGTGGTGCGGGCCGGGCCGCGCGCTGTGATGCGAGCCGTGGTGCCTGTGATGGCTCGCGTGATGGCCGCGACCGCGCGCGGTCGTGCGCCAGGGTCGCCGCCGGCGGCTCCGCCGCGTCGGATCGTTCGTCCATAGGCCGTGCATCGCCCGTCGCCCCCCTCACCATTCCGAAGTGTCCATCCCCGGCGCCGAACGGTCGGCGGCGCTGCCCCTGTCGGGACGATACACCAGTATCGTCACTCAGGGACATAGCTTCTCTACTCTCCGTGACGACCAGCGGCGATGCGGGCACGGACCGCGCCCGAAGGGTCGCGGAGGGTGCCCGTGGCGGTCAACCGCCGGTGGTGTCGGGGCCGGTGGTGAGGATCACGTTGCGCAGCGGCTCGTGGTTCACGAAACGGCTCAATTGGTCCGCCACGAGCCGCTTGGCGCGCGGCAGGAAGGCGGAGGTGGGTCCGCCCACGTGCGGGCTGATGAGCACACCGGGCGCCTGCCACAGGGGGTGCGCCGGAGGCAGCGGCTCCGGGTCCGTGACGTCGAGGGCCGCGCCGATACGGCCGCTCTCCAGCTCCCTGAGCAGCGCCTCGGTGTCCACGACCGGGCCACGGGCGACGTTGACCAGCAGGGCACCGTCCTTCATGCGGGCGAGGAATCCGGCGTCGACCAGGCCCCGGGTGGTCTCGTTCAGGGGTGTGGCCAGGATGACGACGTCCGCTTCCGGGAGCAGCGCGGGCAGATCGGTGAGTGAGCGCACGGGACCGCGCACCGTGGTGCGCTCGGAGCGCGCGACGCGCGCCACCCGCGCGACCTCGAACGGTACGAGCCGGTCCTCGATGGCGGAGCCGATGGCGCCGTAGCCCACGATGAGGACGTTCTTGTCGGCGAGGGCGGGGTGGAACCCGCTCTGCCAGTGCCCCCGCTCCTGCGCCCGGACGAACTCCGGGATCCCGCGCAGCGAGGCGAGGGTCAGGGTGAGGGCGAGCTCGGCGGTGCTCGCCTCGTGCACGCCGCGGGCATTGCACAGCCGGACGCCGGGCACGATCGCGGAGAGGTGTGCGGTGATGTCGTCGACGCCGGCGGTGAGGGTCTGGACGACCCGGAGGCTGCGCATCGACTCCAGCGGGCGCACCTTGACCGGCTGGCGCTTCAGGTAGGGCACCACGTACACGACGCAGTCGGCGGGGTCGCCGGGGAACTCCCGCGTACCGTCCTCGCCGCCGTCCCAGAAGAGGAAGTTGAGCCCCTGCGGAAGGCCGTCGATCTCGCCGGGAGGAATGGGCAGCCATACGTCTGAGGTCATGATCGGGAGGCTATGTCAGGGGCGCGGGAGCGCGGAGGTTAGGTTGGGGGCCACGGTGAGGGAGGTTCGCGGGCAGGTGGAGCGCAGGACGATCGGCGCGGGGGTGCTCTCCGCCGGGGCCGTCGGGCTCGGGTGCATGCCGATGAGCTGGGCCTACACCGCCTCCCGACGGCGGGGCGAGGAGTCGCTCCGTACCGTGCACCGGGCGCTGGACCTGGGCGTGGACTTCCTGGACACCGCGGACATGTACGGCCCGTTCACCAACGAGCTGCTGCTCGGACGGGTGCTGAAGGAGCGGCGCGCGGACGCCTTCGTGGCGACCAAGGCGGGGCTGCTGGTGGGCGGCGACCGGCACGTCGTGGCCAACGGCCGCCCCGGCTATGTGAAACGCGCCTGCGACGCCTCGCTGCGCCGGCTCCAGACGGACGTGATCGACCTCTACCAGCTGCACCGCGCCGACCCCGAGGTCCCCGTCGAGGAGACCTGGGGCGCGATGTCCGAGCTGGTGCGGGCCGGGAAGGTACGGGCGCTCGGGCTGTGCGCGGTGGGCCCGCGCGGCACGCGCCGCTCCGGGGCCGGGCCGTACGCCACCGCGCTGGACCAGCTCCGGCGGGTGCAGCAGGTGTTCCCGGTGGCCTCGGTGCAGGCGGAGCTGTCGGTGTGGTCGCCCGAGGCGCTGCGGGCGCTGCTGCCGTGGTGCGAGGCGCGGGGCGTGGCCTTCCTCGCGGCGATGCCGCTGGGCAGCGGCTTCCTGACCGGCACGCTGACCCCGGGCCAGGGCTTCGAACCGGACGACGTACGCGCCCGGCATCCGCGCTTCACCGCCGAGATGATGGCGGCCCACCAGCCGGTCGTGGCCGATCTGCGCCGCGTCGCCCGCCGCCACGGCCCCGGTGTCACCCCGGCCCAGGTGGCTCTGGCCTGGGTCCTGGCGCAGGGGCGCCATGTGATCGCGCTGCCCGGCACCAAGCACGCCCACTGGGCGGAGGAGAACGCGGGGGCGGCGGGGCTGCGGCTGACGGCGGAGGATCTGGCGGAGCTGTCGGGGGCGCCGGGGGTGCGGGGGGCCTGGGACTGATCCCGGGCGGTGGGGGTCCGCCGGAGCCGGGGCGGGCACCGGGTGGGGGAACCTCCGGGTCCGGATGTGGGACTTCGGGAACGGGAGGGGTGGGACGGTACGTTTCCGTGTCGGACGGGTAGCTGTTCCACGGCCGTCGCTCCGAGAGGACCCTGATCGTGCGAAGCCGAATCCTGCCGGCGGTGCTGGCGACGACCGCGCTGCTGTTCGTGGCGGGCTGTTCCGGCGACGGCGCCGGGGGGTCCGACGGCGGGGTGTCCGACGGCGGGCGGAGCACCACGCCCGGCGGGGCCGCCTCGGCGACCGCGTCCCCGGCCGCTCCCGCCGCCAGGGGCTCCGTGAAGGTGCTGCGGACGGTGGCCGACGGGCTGCGCACCCCGTGGGGGCTCGCACCGCTGCCCGGGGGCGATCTGCTGGTGTCCTCCCGGGACGACGCCACGCTCACCCGAATCGACACGAGGACCGGCCGGAAGACGGAGCTGGGCCGGATCTCCGGAGTCTCCCCGGCCGGCGAGGGCGGCCTGCTGGGCATCGCCCTGTCCCCGGACTTCGCCTCGGACCGCATGGTCTACGCCTACTTCACCTCGGCCTCCGACAACCGCGTCGTCCGCGTGCGCTACGACGAGAACAAGCCGTCCGGTGAGCAACTGGGCGCCCCCGACACGGTGTTCAAGGGCATCCCCAAGGGCCGCATCCACAACGGCGGCCGCATCGCCTTCGGCCCGGACGGCATGCTCTACGCGGGCACCGGCGAGAGCGGCAGCGGCGACCTCGCCCAGGACCGCGCGTCGCTCGGCGGCAAGATCCTCCGTCTCTCCCCGGAGGGCGACCCGGCCCCGGGCAACCCCTTCCCGCACTCCCCCGTGTACTCCTACGGCCACCGCAATGTGCAGGGCCTCGCCTGGGACTCCCGACAGCGGCTCTTCGCCTCGGAGTTCGGCCAGGACACCTGGGACGAGCTGAACGCGATCACCCCGGGCGGCGACTACGGCTGGCCCGACGCCGAGGGCAAGTCCTCCGACAAGCGGTTCCGGAGCCCGCTGGCCCAGTGGCACACCGACCAGGCCTCCCCCAGCGGCATCGCCTACGCGAACGGCGTGATCTGGATGGCGGGGCTCCGGGGCGAACGCCTGTGGCGCGTCCCGCTGCACGGCACCACCGCCTCCGCACCGCCCCAGGCGTTCCTGGACGGCACGTACGGCCGGCTGCGCACGGTGGTCCCGGCGGGCGGCGACCGCCTCTGGCTGCTCACCAGCAACACCGACGGCCGCGGCGACCCGAAGAAGGGCGATGACCGGCTCCTCGAGTTGCGGGTGAGCTGACAGGGGCTCACCAAGACGCCCCCCCCTCAGGGCGCCGCCCGCTACCCCGCCACCAGCCGCTCCTCCCCCGGCGGGAACAGCTCCAGCCGGTGGGCCAGCGCGGCGGCCTCGCCCCGGCCCGACACCCCCAGCTTCGCCAGGATGTTGGAGACGTGCACGCTCGCCGTCTTCGGGGAGATGAACAGCTCCTCGGCTATCTGCCGGTTGGTGCGCCCGGCCGAGACCAGGCGGAGCACGTCCCGCTCCCGGCCGGTGAGGCCGAGGGCGGCGGCCGGGTCCGCGACGGCGAGGGGCTGTTTCGCGGCGCGGGCCAGGGTGAGGCGGGCGCGGCGGCCGAGCCGGGCCACCGCGTCGGCCAGCGGACGCGCGCCCAGATGGTCCGCGACCGCCGCGCTCAGCCGCAGCAGCTCCACCGCCCGCTCCCGCTCGTCCTCGCCGCCCTCGGCGAGCAGCGCCTCGGCCAGGCGGTACCGGACCCGGGCGAGGTCGTACGGCCGGTCCAGGCGCTCGAAGGCGCCGGCCACCGGCGACCAGACGGCGGCCGTGGCCCGGTCCTCGGCGCGCAGCAGCTCGGCGCGGGTCCACTCCTCGTACGCCCGCCAGAGCGGGACTCCGGTCGGCAGGGTGCGCACGGTCTCGCGGAGCAGGGCGAGCTGGGCGGCGCGGCCGGGCCCGGCGGCGGGCAGGGCGCGGATGCCGGCCTCGGCGGTGGCGGCGGCCCGCAGCAACGGCCAGGCGTGCCGGTGGGCGCCCGTCGGCACCCCGCGCTCCAGTGCCGCGCGCAGTTCGGCCCGGGCGTCCTCGAACCGGCCCTCCTCGACGGCGACCCCGAGGGCGACCCGGGCGAGGGGCAGCCACTGCTGGGGCATCGGGTCCTGGGTGCCGTAGCGCTCCTGGGCTGCGGCCAGTTTCCGGGCCGCCTCCGCGATGTCGCCCCGGGCCAGCGCGAAGCGGGCGAGGCTGAGGGTGCCGCCGCCCTGCGGCCGGGCGCTGGTGGCGGTGCGCAGGGCCCGCTCGGCGGCGTCGGCCGCCTCGTCCCAGCGGCCGAGCGCGTACAGCGTCTCGGCGAGGTTGCCCCACATCCATGCCTGGGGGTCGCACCGTCCGGAACGGCGGGCGAAGTCCAGCCCCTCGCGCAGCAGGGGTTCGGCCTCCCGCTGCCGTCCGAGGGCCAGCAGCACGGAGGGCAGGTTGATGTAGGCGCGGCGGGCCACCTCGGTCACGCCCTCCGCGAGCGCGTCCGCGCTGACCTGGCGCAGCTCCGCGAGCCCGGCCTCGATGCCGCCCGCGTCGATCATGAGGCTGCCGAGGGTGAGCCGGGCCTGGAGTTCGATCTCGCGGGCGCCGACCATGCGCGCGTACTCCACGGCCCGCTCGGCGGCGGCGAAGGCGTCCGGACCCGGCCGGTGCAGCATGGACCAGCCCGCGGCGAGGGCCAGCACCTCGGCGTGCACCTCGGAGGGCGGCAGCCCGCGCACCAGGTCCTGGGCGGTGGCCAGTTCGCGCCGGCCGTCGCCCCGGGCCAGCGCCTGGACCAGATGGGAGCGCTGCACCCAGAACCAGGCGGCGCGCAGGGTGTCGGGCTCGTCCTCCAGGAGCCGCAGCGCGCGTTTGCAGATCTTCAGCGCGCGTTCACGCTCGCCGCCGAAGCGTCCCGCGAGCACCGCCTCCGCGAGCAGATCGATATGGCCCAGCGGGCCGGGCGGGCCGTCCGGCTCCCCGGAGGGGTGCGCGGGGGCCGGGTAGACGTCCATGCAGTCGATGGGGCGCAGCGCCGCGCGGGTCTCGTCCGGCGCGTTGTCCCACAGGACCATCGCCCGCTCCAGCAGGCGCAGTTGCTCGGTGTAGGCGTGTCTGCGGCGGGCGACCACGGCGGCGTCGAGGACGGCGGGGAGCGCCCTGGCCGGGTCGTGGGCGTGGTACCAGTACCCCGCCAGGCGCAGCACCCGGGCGTCGGCCGGGACCAGCCCGGGATCGGTCTCCAGGGCTTCGGCGTAACGGCGGTTGAGCCGGGAGCGTTCGCCGGGCAGCAGGTCGTCGGCGACGGCCTCGCGGACCAGGGAGTGGCGGAAGCGGTAGCCGTCGCCGTCCGGGTCGGGGATGAGGATGTGGGCGCCGACGGCGGCGCGCAGGGCCTCGATGAGATCGTCCTCGGTGAGCCGGGCGACGGCGGCGATGAGCCGGTGCTCCACCGTCGAGCCGCCCTCGGCGACGATCCGGACGACCCGCTGGGCGCTCTCGGGCAGCGCCTCGACGCGGACCAGGAGCAGATCGCGCAGGGAGTCGGTGAGCCCCGTGCCGCAGCCCTCGCAGCCGGCCACGGCCAGTTCCTCCACGAAGAAGGCGTTGCCGTCGGAGCGTTCGAAGATGTCGTCGACCTGGCGGGGGTCGGGTTCGGCGGCGAGGATGCCGGCGATCTGGCGGCCGACCTCCTCATGGGTGAAGCGGGCGAGTTCGAGCCGGCACACGGTGCGCAGCCGGTCCAGTTCGGCCAGCAGGGGGCGCAGCGGATGGCGGCGGTGGATGTCGTCGGAACGGTAGGTGGCCAGGAGCAGGACGCGGCCGGTGCGCAAGGTGCGGAAGAGGTAGGCGAGGAGGTGGCGGGTGGCGGTGTCGGCCCAGTGCAGGTCCTCCAGGACGAGCACGACCGTTTGCTCGGCGGCGGTCCGCTCAAGCAGCCGCGCGGTCAGCTCGAACAGCCGGGCCGTGCCCTGCTCGTCCCGTCTGTCCGTGACCGCGCTCTCGCCCAGCTCGGGCAGCAGCCGGGCGAGTTCCTCCTCCTGTGCGCTCGCCGCGTCGGCGAACGGGCCGGGCAGGGCCGCGCGCAGGGTGCGCAGCGCGCCGGAGAAGGGGGCGAACGGCAGCCCGTCGGCGCCGATCTCCACGCAGCCGCCCCGCGCGACGACCGCGCCCCGGGCCGCCGCGAGGGCGCCGAACTCCTCGGTGAGACGGGTCTTGCCGACCCCCGCCTCGCCGCCGAGCAGCAGCGCCTGCGGCTCCCCCTCGGCGGCGCGGGCGAGCGCGTCTTTCAAGGTGCCCAACTCCTCGGCACGGCCGACGAACACGGGACTGACGGACCTGGTTTCCACGTGCCCGAGCATCGCACGGGACGGGGAGGAGACGGCGGGAGTTTTCCACAGGGCCGGTGCGATCGTCGTACCGCCATCGGTCCTCGGGGCCACGGCAGCGCTCACCGGCCCGTTCCTCACGCCGCGCGGGTGAACCGGCGCCGCTCCGGACCGTCCGGGCGCCCGGGTCCCTCCGGCCGCCCGGGACCGTCCGAGCGCCCCGGCCCGTCCAGCCGCCCCGGACCACCGGCGGACCCGAGTCCGCCCGAACGCCCCGGGCCACCGACGGACCCGAGTCCGCCCGAACGCCCCGGACCTTCCGGCCGCCCCGAGCCGCCGGTATGCGCCTCCGCCTCCGTACCTCCCCGCCGGGCGCCCGGGCCGCGCCCTCCGGCCCGCCGCGCCGCACGGTCCGCCCGGGCCGCGCGCGTCGCCTCGCGGACCAGCCGGTCCCGGTCGGCGGCGCGGCGCAGTTCGGCGGAGCGCATCCGGTAGTCGTCGTACGCGAACATGGCATGTCCTCCTGGGATGTCGGATGGAACCGCTCGCTTCTCGCGAGGACTCCACCCTCCGCCCCCAGGGGGCCGCGCCGCATCGGGCGACTTCCGCATCCTGACGTGACCGTCCGCGCCCCGGGCACGCGTAAGGGGGCCTCAGAAACTCCCCGGAGGCCCCTGAGGGCACTCCTGAGACTTTCTGAGGCCCCCTTGGAGGAGGAGCCGGGGTCAGCTCGCCGAGGGCAGGCCGAGCAGGGCGTCGGAGTACTTCAGCACGGCGAGCAGCAGGCCGATGACGCCGAGCGAGACACCCGCCCAGGCGACGGACTTGATCCAGGGGGCCTGCGGCCGGCCGGGCGCCCCGAAGGCGGGCCGGATCAGCACGACGGCGCCGGTGACCAGCGCGGCGACGGCGAACAGACCGGCCCACAGCGCGGTGGCGTGCCAGGAGTCGCCGTACACCGCCTTGATCTGCTGGGAGACGCTCGCGGTGGACGAGGTCTTCAGCTGGCCGATGAGCTGCGCGCGGGCCGAGGCCAGCGTGCCGATCCAGCCGCCGTTGAGGGAGACCAGGCCGAGCGCGGCGGAGACCACGGCGGCGGCACCCTGACCGACCCCGGTCTTCTCGCGGGGCTCGACGGAGTCGTCCTCGGCGAGGAACTCCTCGTGGTCCTCGTCCGACGGCTCGGCACGGTCGGCGCCGGCCTCCGCCTCGGGGGCCTCGGTCTCAGGAGTCTTCGCCTCGGGGGCCTCCTTCTCGGGGGCCTCGGCCACCGGTTCCTCCTCCGGTGCCCGCTCGTCGTCGGTCTTGGTGACGTCGTCTGTCTTCGTAGCCATGCCCGGCACCGTACGGACGGAGTCTGAGAGTCGTCTTAACGATCGCTGTGGGCGGCACGCGCGCGTGCCGCGCGCCACTCCGGGGCGAGCACCGCCCAGATCTCGGTGTCCTGGCGCACACCCCGGTGCGGGAAGTTCTCGCGGAGCACGCCCTCGCGGCTCATGCCCAGGCGCCGGGCCACGTTGACGCTCGGCCGGTTGTCGGGTGCGACCTGCCACTCCACGCGGTGCATCCCGCGCTCGTCGAACGCCCAGTCCAGCAGCGTCCGCATCCCGCGCGTGACGAGTCCGCGCCCGGCCGCCTCCGGCACCAGCCAGCAACCGGCCTCGCAGCTGCCCGTCTCCGTGTCCCAGATCCGGAAGAGCAGGCCGCCGACGAGCCTGCCGTCCAGCCATATGCCGTGCAGGCTGCCGCTGTCGGTGGCGCGCTTGTCGGCGTACCGCTTCACATACGCGCGGGCGCCGTCGAGGTCCGGGATCACGTCCGGGAGAGCCACGTACCGCCCGATGAAGTCCCGCGCGCCGTCGATGGCGGCGAACATGGCCTCCGCGTGCCAGACCTCCATGGGCCGCAGTTCGGCGCCGTCGTCACCGAGGGATGTGGCGTACATCGTGCTGTGCTTCCTTCCGCAGTCCCCGGCGTTCCTCCGGCCCGGGCCGCGACGAGCTTTTCACACCGGCCGTTCACACCCCCTGCGGAACCGGACGCCCCCGCCGGACCCGCCGCCTCAGCCGAACCGGCCGCCTCAGTCGAACTGGTCGCCTCAGTCGAACTGATCGCCCAGCGCCATGATCATCGTCCCGGCCACCAGGAGCCACAGCGCGCGGCGGGTACGGCCCCGGGAGCCGAGGAACCCCGCGAGGGCGCACACGGCGGCACCGAGGGCGTAGGCGGCGGGCACCAGCGCGGGTTCGGCCGCGGTCAGCCGGAACAGCGCGGCCCCGGCCCCGGCGGCACAGAGCAGGGCACCGGTGAGGACGGAAGCCCAGCGGGCGCGGCGGGCGTCGTCGTACTCGTCGTCATCGTCGTCATCGTCCGGGTCGTCGTCATCGCCCTCGTCGTCGTCCGGGTCGCCGTCATCCGCTCCGTCCGCGTCGCCCGCGTCACCCGAGCCGTCCGCGTCCTCCGCGCCCCCGCCGGCCTCCCCCTCGGCGCCCGCGGCACCCGCCCGCGCCGTCTCCTCGTCGCTGCCCCCCGTGCTCTCCGCGAGGTCGTCCCGTTCGGCGGTGACGGGTGCGGTGCCGGAATCGGTACGTCCACTCATGCGGCGCGAGCGTAGCGCCTCGCTCGGACCATTCCGGGTGCGGGGCTGCCCGTAAGAGTGCTGTCCCTGATCGCTCTTGACCGGAAAACTGCAGAGTTCCGACGAACTCGACCGTCGTACACAAGGGTGTGGCCCCGCAGGACGCGAAGTCCTGCGGGGCCACGACCGGCGTGCGGCGGGACTCAGCCCTCGCTCACGCCCAGCTTCTCCAGGATCAGCTCCTTGACGCGGGCCGCGTCGGCCTGGCCACGGGTGGCCTTCATGACCGCGCCGACCAGCGCGCCGGCCGCCGCCACCTTGCCGCCGCGGATCTTGTCCGCGACGCCCGGGTTCCCGGCGATGGCCTCGTCCACGGCCGTGCCGAGCGCGGAGTCGTCGGAGACGACCTTCAGCCCGCGCTTGTCGACGACCTCGTCCGGGGTGCCCTCGCCGGCGAGGACGCCCTCGATGACCTGGCGGGCCAGCTTGTCGTTCAGATCACCGGAGTTGACCAGCGCGGTGACCCGCGCGACCTGCTCCGGGGTGATCGCCAGCTCGTCCAGGGACGTGCCCGACTCGTTGGCGCTGCGCGCCAGTTCGCCCATCCACCACTTGCGCGCGGAGGCCGCGTCGGCACCGGCGTCGATGGTGGCGACGATCAGGTCCAGCGCACCGGCGTTGGTGATCGACTGCATGTCGGTGGCCGAGATGCCCCACTCCGCGAGGAGTCGGGTACGGCGGGCCAGCGGCAGTTCGGGCAGCGCGGCGCGGATCTTCTCGACCCACTCGCGCGAGGGCGCCACCGGGACGAGGTCGGGCTCCGGGAAGTACCGGTAGTCCTCGGCCTCCTCCTTCACGCGGCCCGAGGTCGTGGACCCCGTGTCCTCGTGGAAGTGGCGGGTCTCCTGGACGATCGTGCCGCCGCCGTCGAGCACGGCCGCGTGGCGCATGATCTCGAACCGGGCCGCACGCTCGACCGAGCGCAGCGAGTTGACGTTCTTCGTCTCGGAGCGCGTGCCGAACTTCTCGCGGCCGTGCGGGCGCAGCGACAGGTTCACGTCGCAGCGCATCTGGCCCATCTCCATGCGCGCCTCGGACACACCGAGGGCGCGGATGACCTCACGCAGCTCGCGGACGTAGGCGCGCGCGACCTCGGGGGCCCGCTCGCCCGCGCCCTCGATCGGCTTGGTGACGATCTCGATGAGCGGGATGCCCGCGCGGTTGTAGTCGAGCAGGGAGTGGGACGCGCCGTGGATACGGCCGGTGGCGCCGCCGACGTGCGTCGACTTGCCGGTGTCCTCCTCCATGTGGGCGCGCTCGATCTCCACGCGGAAGGTCTCGCCGTCCTCCAACTGCACGTCGAGGTAACCGTCGAAGGCGATCGGCTCGTCGTACTGGGAGGTCTGGAAGTTCTTCGGCATGTCCGGATAGAAGTAGTTCTTCCGGGCGAAGCGGCACCACTCGGCGATCGAGCAGTTCAGCGCGAGGCCGATCTTGATGGCGGACTCGACGCCGGTCGCGTTGACGACCGGGAGCGCGCCGGGCAGGCCGAGGCACACGGGGCACGTCTGCGAGTTGGGGTCGGCCCCCAGCTCGGTCGAACACCCGCAGAACATCTTGGTGTGGGTGCCGAGTTCGACATGGACCTCAAGGCCCATGACGGGGTCGTACGACGCCAGAGCGTCCTCGTACGACACCAGGTCGGTCGTGGTGGTCACGGTGAAAACTTCCCTCTCAGCCCAGCAGGACGTCGTCGTCGCCCAGCCGCTTCAGCTCGCGGTAGAGGATGGCGAGTCCGGTGACGATGGCGACGGCGGACGCGGCGGCGTCGATCAGGCGCAGCGTGTCGTGCTCGGCGCGGGCCTTCCTGATCTGCTTGGCGACACCGACCGCGCCGAACGCGGTCCCGGCCATGGACAGGTACGTGCCGGACCTCGACTGCTTGAAGCCCTTGGCCTTGTTCAGTGCACTCACAGCGACGGTGCCTCCTCGATGAGCGGGTGCCCCCACTTTTCCACGAAGGCGGCCTCGACGGCGGCGCCGACCTTGTACAGCCTGTCGTCCTTCATCGCCGGGGCGATGATCTGCAGGCCCACCGGGAGGTTGTCCTCCGGGGCGAGACCGCAGGGCAGCGACATGGCCGCGTTGCCCGCGAGGTTCGTCGGGATGGTGCACAGGTCCGCGAGGTACATCGCCATCGGGTCGTCGGCGCGCTCGCCGATCGCGAAGGCGGTGGTCGGGGTCGTCGGGGAGACGATCACGTCGACCTGCTCGAAGGCCTTCTCGAAGTCCCGCGTGATGAGGGTGCGGACCTTCTGCGCGGAGCCGTAGTAGGCGTCGTAGTAGCCGCTGGAGAGGGCGTACGTGCCGAGCATGATGCGGCGCTTGACCTCGTCGCCGAAGCCCGCCTCACGGGTGAGGGAGGTGACCTCCTCGGCGGAGTGGGTGCCGTCGTCGCCGGTACGGCGGCCGTAGCGCAGGCCGTCGAAGCGGGCGAGGTTGGAGGAGCACTCGGACGGCGCGATCAGGTAGTACGCCGAGAGGGCGAGGTCGAAGGACGGGCAGTCCAGCTCGACGATCTCGGCGCCCAACTCCTTGAGCAGCTCGACGGACTCGTCGAAGCGCTGGAGGACACCGGCCTGGTAGCCCTCGCCGCGGAACTGCTTGACGACGCCGACGCGCATCCCCGCGACCGAGCCGTTGCGCGCGGCCTCGACGACCGGCGGGACCGGGGCGTCGACGGAGGTGGAGTCCAGCGGGTCGTGCCCGGCGATGACCTCGTGCAGCAGGGCCGCGTCCAGGACCGTACGGGCGCAGGGGCCGCCCTGATCGAGGGAGGAGGAGAAGGCCACCATGCCGTAGCGGGAGACCGAGCCGTACGTCGGCTTGACGCCGACCGTGCCGGTGACGGCGGCCGGCTGGCGGATGGAACCGCCGGTGTCGGTGCCGATGGCGAGCGGGGCCTCGAAGGAGGCGAGCGCGGCGGAGGAACCGCCGCCGGAGCCGCCGGGGATCTTGGTGAGGTCCCAGGGGTTGCCGGTCGGGCCGTAGGCGCTGTTCTCGGTGGAGGACCCCATGGCGAACTCGTCCATGTTGGTCTTGCCGAGGATGACGACGTCGGCGTCCTTGAGGCGCTTGGTGAGCGTCGCGTCGTACGGCGGGATCCAGCCTTCGAGGATCTTGGAGCCGACGGTGGTCGGCACGCCCTCGGTGGTGAAGATGTCCTTGAGCGCGAGCGGGACGCCGGCCAGCGGGCCGAGCTTCTCGCCGCGGGCCCGCTTCTCGTCCACGGCGCGGGCCTGGGCGAGAGCACCCTCGCGGTCGACGTGCAGGAAGGCGTGCACCTTCTCGTCGACGGCGCCGATGCGGGCGAGGTGGGCCTCGGTGACCTCGACGGCCGTCAGCTCGCCGGAGGCGATCTTCTCGGCGATCTCGGCGGCCGTGAGCTTGATGATGTCGGTCATGACGGGTTAGTCCTCCCCCAGGATCTGCGGCACCTTGAAACGCTGCTGCTCCTGGGCGGGGGCGCCGGAGAGCGCCTGCTCGGGGGTGAGCGAGGGACGGACCTCGTCCGCGCGCATGACGTTCGTCAGCGGGAGCGGGTGCGAGGTCGGCGGTACGTCTTGGTCGGCGACCTCACTGACGCGGGCGACCGCGCCGATGATGTCGTCCAGCTGTCCCGCGAAGTGGTCGAGCTCTTCGGGCTTCAGCTCCAGACGCGCCAGCCGGGCGAGGTGGGCGACCTCCTCGCGCGTGATGCCAGGCATTCAGCGATCCTCTGGGGTGAGTGTGTGTGCTTTGGGCCAATCCTATGGGGCGGGCACCGGTACCCGTGAAACGGTTTCCGGTGCCCGCCCCACAGGACCTGCGGCCGCCGCGCTCAACCGCGCCGGTCGTCCCACGCCTCGCTCCGCAGGAAGTGGTTGTCGTACCGCTCCTGCACCTCAAGGAGGCTCTCCGGGGTCAGCTCGCCGAGGCGGATGCGCTGGAGGTGGCGGAAGTACTCGAAGCGCTCGACTCCGGGGGTGATGACGACCAGGAGATCGACCCGGGAGCCGGGGACGGCGGCGAAGGCGTGGGGGCGGTCCGGCGGGACGATGACCAGGTCGCCGCGCCCGGCGGTCACGACGTCGTCGCCGGAGAGGACCTCGGCGGCGCCGTCGAGCACGTAGAACATCTCGGCGGAGTGGTGGTGGACGTGCGGGCGGGCTCCGTCGGCGCCCTCCGCGAGGGTGACGCGCACGGTGGACAGCGCGCCCCCGCTGGCGCTGCTGTCGGCCAGGAGCCTGACTCCGACGGGATCATCGCCGATCAGCTCGGCGTCGGCGTCCCGGACGAGCACGGTGTCGTCGAACTTCGGCACGAACAGTGACATCGGTTCCCCCTGCGGCTTCCGGAATGATCTTCAGACGGCGAACAGTAGCCCTGCCGCGATCAGCACGACCATCGCGGTGGCGAAGTGGATTCCGAAGGCGACGGCCCGCGTACCCCCGTTGCGCAGGACGATCAGGGTGTCGCCGAGCGGGATCAGGGCGACGCAGACCATGAACCACGCCTCGGCCCGCGCCCCGACGAGGAAGAGCAGCGCGAGACCGACGACACCGAGCGTGCCGTCCCGCAGCCCCTTGATGGAGAGATAGGCACCGGCGTCGCCCTCGGGCCGGGCGGGGACGCCGTAGCCGGCGGCGGCGGAGGCGGGCTGGAACAGGAAGCGGTAGCCGAGGAACACACAGAACAGGTCGAGCACGACGGCCAGGGTGTACGCGGTGACGAGCATGTCTTCTCCCCCTGATTTCTAGCAACGCTAGCAGTAATAGCGAAGCTAACAGAGCAGGAGCAGAAATGCTAGCGCTGCTAGAATCCACATCATGTCGATCCAGACGCGCCGGGAGCGCGAACGAGCGGAACGCGAGCGGCTGATCGTCACCGCCGCACGGGACCTGGCCGAGGCCGAGGGCTGGGACGCGGTCACCACGCGCCGCCTGGCCGCCGAGATCGAGTACAGCCAGCCGGTCCTCTACAGCCACTTCAAGGGCAAGGACGCGATCATGGCCGCGGTCGCGGTCGAGGGCTGCGTGGAACTGGCGGCGGAGCTACGGACGGCCCGTACGAAGGCCACGACCCCGAAGGAAGCCCTGGCGGCCGTCGGCAGGGCGTACACCGACTTCGCCCACCGCCGCCCCGCCCTCTACGACGCGATGTTCACCCACCACGTGGACCTCCCCTTCGCCACCCCGGAGGCCCCGGCCCCCCTGAAGGAGGCGTTCGGCGAGATCCTCCAGGCGGTGGAGCCGATCACAGCCGAGGGCGAGAATGCCGACCTGCTCACGGAGACGTACTGGGCAGCCCTGCACGGCCTGGTGACGCTGATGCGCAGCGGCCGCCTGCCGAAGGAGGCACAGGAGACGAGGCTGAAGCTGCTGATCAGTCACTTCGCGAAGAACTGAACCGGGAGCAGGGCAACTCCCTAAAGGGGCGCGGGGAACTGCGCGACAAGCCACGACGAACCCGCACCCCGCAATGGCGAGAACCCCTCACTCCCCGGCCGGAAGCGCCGCAGGCGACCGCCACCCCCGAGACCCCCGAGCCCGCAGCCAAGCGGTGGTCTCCTCGGGAGGCATAGCCGCAGCGACCAGCCACCCCTGCACCGCGTCACACCCCAGATCCCGCAACCGCTCCCACGTCTCGTCGTCCTCCACGCCCTCGGCGACGACCACGAGCCCGAGCGAGTGCGCCAGATCCACCGTGCACCGCACGATCTCCGCGTCCTCGGTGTCCACGGCGAGCCGCGCCACGAAGGACCGGTCGATCTTCAGCTCGCTGACGGGCAGCCGCCGCAGATGCACGAGCGAGGAGTACCCGGTGCCGAAGTCGTCGAGGGACATCTTGACGCCGTGACCGGTGAGCGCGGCGAGCGTGTCGGCGGCCCGGGTCGGGTCCTCCAGCAGCACGTGCTCGGTGATCTCCAGTTGGAGCGCCCCCGCCGGGACCCCGTGCCGGGCGAGCCGGGCGGCGACCGACCCCGCGAAGCCGGGCGAATGGACGTCGCGCGGGGAGACGTTGACGGCGACCGGCACCCGCAGGCCCTGCTCGCGCCAGCGGGCGACCTGGCCGAGGGCGGTCTCCAGGACGTACTCGGTGAGCAGCGGCATCAGCCCGGAGGTCTCGGCGATGGCGATGAACTCGTCCGGCGGAACCTTTCCGCGCTCCGGGTGCACCCAGCGCACCAGGGCCTCCAGACCGGCGACCTGTCCGTCGAAGCGGACCTTGGGCTGGTAGTGCAGCTGCACCTCGTGGGCGTCCAGGGCGCGGCGCAGATCGCCGAGGAGGGCGAGCCGGTCGGGGGTGTTGGAGTCCCGCTTGGACTCGTACGCCTCGACGCCGGAGCGGTCCCGCTTCGCCTGGTACATCGCCACGTCGGCGCGCCGGAGCATCCCCTCGGCGTCCAGGGCGTGGTCGGGGAAGAGGGCGACGCCCGCGCTGGCCTCCAGGACGAGGGTGAGCCCGTCGAGGTCGAGCGGGGAGCTGAGCGTGGTGACCAGGCCGCGGGCGATCCGGGTGGCCGAGGTGGTGGAGTCGGCGACGGGCAGCAGGACCGCGAACTCGTCCCCGCCGAGCCGCGCGGCCTCCGCCCCGCGCGGCAGGGCGTGCCGCAGCCGTTCCGCGATCTGCAGCAGTAAGCGGTCCCCGGCGAGATGACCGAGGGTGTCGTTGACCGATCGGAACCGGTCCAGGTCGATCAGCAGGAGCGCGGAACGCGCCCCGATGCGTTCGGCGTCGTCCAGCGCGGTCCAGATGCGCTCCAGCAGCCACTGCCGGTTGGGCAGTCCGGTCAGCGGGTCGCGCAACTGCTCCTCGGCGCGCGCCCGGGCCATCCACAGCGCGGAGTCGAGCGCGATCAGCGGGACGGCGAACAGCGGCAGCAGCACCGGCTGCGCGTCCGCGACCACGCACACCAGCGGGGCGATGCCGAGCAGCGCCACCGCGACCAGACCCTGTCTGACCAGGGCGCTGCGGGCGACGGTCGGCAGCCCGCGCCCACGCGGGGCGCGCAGGTACCACAGCAGCCCCCGCCCGACGACGAGGTACGCGGCGGCGGCGAGCACGGTCTCGGGTACGGTGCCGAGGCCCCAGCCGCCCATCCCCCACGGCCGCTCGACGGTGGGCACCCGGCCGAACGCGCCGAGCACCAGCCCGCCCGCGCCGACTCCGAGGATGTCCACCGCGCCGTGCAGCACGCCCTGGCGCGGCCGCTGCCGCCGGGCGACGCCGACCAGGACGACGACGGTGAGGCTGACCAGGGCCGCGGGTATCCAGCCGTAGAGCAGCAGGACGGCGAGGGTGAGCGCGGCGCCGGAGCCGGTGCCGCCCCACCAGCGGGCCCGGCCCAGCATGACGAGGTGTCCGACGATGACGCCGGTGAGCAGGGCGAGCGCCCAGCCGGCCGTGCCGCTCGGGAAGAGGGCGTGGCCGTCGGCGAAGGCGAGGGCGAGGCCGGTGGTGAGCGCCAGTCCTGCGGCGGCGACCACGAGCGCGGGCAGCGATCGCAGCCGTCGCAGACGGGAGCCGGCCGGGGCGCCGAATCCCGCCGGGAGTACGGGAGTTGATGCCGGGGCGGGGAGAGGTGCCGGGGCGCGGGGGCCGGCGCGGTCGCCGCTCTGTCCCGTCCACCGGATCCCCCGCCACGCGCCCGGACGGCGGCGCGGCCGCCGTGCGTCCGGGGCCACGCTCTCGGTCGGTTCCATTCCCGTCCCTCTCACAGCCGGCGGTGCCCACGCCACGCGGCTCGATGGCCGTCGGCCATCGGCGGCCCGGCGGTGTACAGCCCTCCCCCGGGCCGCCCCGCGGCCTCGGGGATGCCCCGGCCGCGGCTGGGCACGGCGGGCGCACACCTCAACAGTAGGCCGCCGAGGGCCTCCCCGGGCAGCGGTCGTGGACGGTTGCCCGAATGCGGCCGGGCCACCCGTATGCAACTGATATGCGCCGATCGGGTGGCCTTCAACCGCTACTCCTCGGTCGCCAGGGCGACTTCGGCCGCCGCGTCGGGGCCGCGCTCCAGCAGGACGGTGAAGCCGTCCTCGTCCAGGACGGGCACCTTGAGCTGCATCGCCTTGTCGTACTTGGAGCCCGGGTTGTCACCGACGACCACGAACGAGGTCTTCTTGGACACCGATCCGGTCACCTTGGCGCCCCGGGTCTGGAGGGCCTCCTTGGCGCCGTCCCGGGTGAAGTTCTCCAGGGTGCCGGTGACGACGACGGTGAGCCCTTCGAGGGGGCGCGGGCCCTCGTCCTCGCCGGTGGCCTCCTCCTCCAGGGGGACTCCGGCCGCCTTCCACTTGCGGACGATCTCGCGGTGCCAGTCCTCGGCGAACCACTCCTTGAGCGCGGCCGCGATGATGGGGCCCACGCCGTCGGTGGCGGCCAGTTCCTCCTCCGTGGCCGCCTCGATGCGGTCGATGGAGCGGAACTCGCGGGCGAGCGCCTGCGCGGCGACCGGGCCGACATGACGGATCGACAGACCGTTGATGAAGCGGGCGAGCGGGCGCTGCTTGGCCGCCTCGATGTGCTCAAGCAGGGAGAGGGTGTTCTTCTTCGGCTCGCCCTTCTGGTTGGCGAAGACGGTGACGACCTTCTCCTCGCCGGTCTTCGGGTCGCGCTTGGGCAGCCCGCTGTCGGGGTCGAGGACGTACGCCTTGATGGGGAGCAGCTTCTCCACCGTCAGGTCGAACAGGTCGCCCTCGTCCACCAGCGGCGGTTCGGCGGGCTCCAGCGGGCGGGTGAGCGCGGCGGCGGCGACGCCCCCGAAGTGCTCGATGTCCAGGCACTCGCGGCCCGCGAGGTAGGCCACTCGCTCTCTCAACTGGGCCGGGCACGTACGCCCGTTGGGGCAGCGGAGGTCGATGTCGCCCTCCTTCATGGCGCGCAGCGGGGTGCCGCACTCCGGGCAGTTCGCCGGCATCACGAACTCCCGCTCGCTGCCGTCGCGCAGGTCGACCACCGGGCCGAGGATCTCGGGGATGACGTCACCGGCCTTGCGCAGCACCACGGTGTCGCCGATGAGCACGCCCTTGGCCTTGACGACCTCCTGGTTGTGCAGGGTGGCGAACTCGACCTCGCTGCCCGCGACCTTGACCGGCTCGACCTGGGCGTAGGGGGTGACGCGGCCGGTGCGGCCGACGCCGACCTTGATGTCGACCAGCTTGGTGTTGACCTCCTCCGGCGCGTACTTGTACGCGATGGCCCAGCGCGGGGCGCGCGCGGTGGAGCCCAGGCGCCCCTGGAGGCGGATCTCGTCGAGCTTGACGACGACTCCGTCGATCTCGTGCTCGACGGAGTGGCGGTTCTCGCCGTAGTACTTGATGAACTCCCGTACGCCGTCGAGGTCGTCCACCACGCGGTTGTGCGTGGAGGTGGGCAGGCCCCAGGTCTTCAGCAGGTCGTACGCCTCGGACAGGCGGGTCAGGCCGCTGAAGCCCTCCAGGGCGCCGATGCCGTGGACGACCATGTGCAGCGGGCGGGTGGCGGTGACGCGCGGGTCCTTCTGGCGCAGTGAACCGGCCGCCGCGTTGCGGGGGTTGGCGAAGGGCTTGTCCCCGGCGGCGACCAGGCGCTCGTTGAGCTCCAGGAACTTGTCCATCGGGAAGTAGACCTCGCCGCGGATCTCCACGAGGTCGGGCACCGTCTCGCCGTGCAGACGGTCGGGGATGTCGGCGATGGTGCGGACGTTGGGCGTGATGTCCTCGCCGGTGCGGCCGTCGCCCCGGGTGGCGGCGCGGGTGAGGCGGCCGTGCTCGTACGTGAGGTTGACGGCGAGTCCGTCGACCTTCAGCTCGCACAGGAAGTGGTAGTCCTGGTCGCCCAGTTCGCGCTGGACGCGGTCGGCCCAGGTGGCCAGCTCCTCGTCGTCGAAGGCGTTGTCCAGGGAGAGCATGCGCTCGCGGTGGGCGACCGCGGTGAACTCCGTCTCGTAGGACCCGGCGACCTTCTGGGTGGGCGAGTCCGGGGTGCGCAGCTCCGGGAACTCCTCCTCCAGGGCCTCCAGGGTCTTCAGGAGCGTGTCGAACTCCGCGTCGCTGACGACGGGAGCGTCCTTCACGTAGTACCGGAAGCGGTGCTCCTCGACCTGCTCCGCGAGCCGCCCGTGCCGCTCGCGCGCCTCGGCGGGCACCGTTGTCGTCGCCGCTTGCTTGTCGCCGGCCACCGTGTGGTCCTCCCGTTACTCAGGGTTGTCCGCGAGGGATCTCGCCGCCCGGACGCAGTGGGCGAGCGCCTGGCGGGCGTAGGCGGGGGAAGCACCCGCCAGACCGCACGTGGGCGTGACCGTGACCGCCTCCGCGAGCAGCCCCGGTCGCAGCCCCAGCCTGCGCCACAGCGTCCTGACACCCATGACGCTACCGGCAGGGTCTGACAACGCGGCATCCGTGCCGGGCACGACACCGGCGAAGAGCCGGGTGCCCGCCTCGACGGCCTCGCCGATCGTGTCGTCGTCACGCTCGGTGAGAAGCGCGAAGTCGAAGGAGACGGCGTCCACGCCGGCGCGGCGCAGCAGCGCGAAGGGCACGTCGGGGGCGCAGGAGTGGACGAGGGTGGGGCTCTCACCGTTGGCGCCGAGCACGTCGCGCAGGGCGGACTCCACCACCTGGCGGTCGACGGCGCGGTGGGTGCGGTAGCCGCTGGCGGTACGGATCTGCCCGCGCAGTACGGCCGTCAGGGAGGGCTCGTCCAGCTGGAGCACCACGCGGGCGCCGGGGATGCGGCGGCGCACGTCGGCGAGGTGGAGCCGCAGGCCCTCGGCGAGGGAGGCGGTGAGGTCGCGGCAGGCGCCGGGGTCGGAGAGCACGGCCTCGCCGTTGCGCAGCTCCAGGGCGGCGGCCAGCGTCCAGGGGCCGACGGCCTGCACCTTGAGGTCGCCCTCGTAGCCCTGGGTGAACTCCTCCAGGGCGTCGAGGTCCTGGCGCAGCCAGGCGTGCGCGCGCCGGGTGTCGCGCCCGGGGTGGTCCGACAGGCGCCAGCCGCTGGGCTCCACGCGCGCGTACAGCTCGACCAGCATTCCGGCGGTACGGCCGATCATGTCGGCGCCGGGGCCGCGCGCGGGCAGCTCGGCGAGGTACGGGAAGTCCTCCAGGCTGCCGGTGACCGTCTTCGCGGTCTCGCGCGCGTCCCCGCCGGGCATCGAGCCGACGCCGGTGGCGGCCGGGAAGGTGAACTCGCTCTTCTCACTCACCCCGGCAGGGTATGCCGTACGGCACCGGCGTCGCAGGTCAGCGCCCGGGACGGACCGTCAGGTCGTTGATCTCGGCGTCCCTGGGCAGATCCAGCGCGAGCAGGATGGTGTCGGCGACCGACTCGGGGTCGATGAACTTGCCGGGGTCGTACTCCTTGCCCTCCTGCTGGTGCACCTTGGCCTGCATGGGGCTGGCGGTGCGCCCGGGGTAGACGGAGCTGACCCGTACGCCGTTGCCGTGCTCCTCGTGGCGCAGCGAGTCGGCGAGGGCCTTGAGGCCGTGCTTGGAGGCGGCGTACGCCGCCCAGCCCGCGTGGGCGTTGAGTCCGGCGCCGGAGTTGACGAAGACGACCTGGCCGCGGGCGGCGCGCAGCTGGGGCAGGAAGTGCCGGGTCAGCTCGGCGGGGGCGATCAGGTTGACGTTGAGCTGGTGCCGCCAGGCCTTGGGGGTGAGGTCCCCGACGTCACCGAGGTCGACGACGCCGGCGATGTGCAGCAGCGAGTCGACGCGCTCCGGCAGGCTCTGGTGGGAGAAGGCCCAGGACAGCTTGTCCGGGTCGGAGAGGTCGCCGACCAGGGTGCGGGCGCCGGGGAACTCGGCGGCGAGCTCCTTGGCTCGGCCCGCGTCGCGCGCGTGCAGGACGAGTTCGTCCCCGCGCGCGTGCAGACGGCGGGCGACGGCGGCGCCGATGCCGGAACCGGCGCCGGTGATCACATGAGTAGCCATGTCCGCCATGCTCGCATCAGCGGGCGGGCAGGGACTCCTCCAGGTGGGCCAGCGCGGCGGCGGGCTCGGCGGCGAAGTGGACCAGCTCGGAGAGCGGGCGGGGCAGGAAGCCCTCCTCCTCCATGCGCTGGAACTGCTGCTGGAGGCCGTCGTAGAAGCCCGCCGTGTTGAGCAGGACCACCGGCTTGTCGGTCTTGCCGTGCTTCTTCAGCTCCAGGATCTCGGTGGCCTCGTCCAGGGTGCCGGTGCCGCCGACCATGATGACGACGGCGTCCGCCTTCTCCAGGAGCAGCTTCTTGCGCTCCGCGAGGGTGGGGGCGACCACCATCTCGTCGGCGCCGGGCCGCGCCACCGCCGACAGGAACTCCACGGAGACGCCCACGAGCCTGCCTCCGGCCTCCTGCACACCGTCCGCGACGACCTTCATCAGACCGGAGTCGGAGCCGCCCCAGACGAGGGTGTGGCCGCCCTTGCCGAGCAGTTTCCCGAACTCCCGCGTGGGGCGCGTGTAGCGCTCGTCGAGGTCGGCGGCGGAGAGGAAGACACAGATGTTCATGCCGCCACGGTACGCGGGAACATAGACGGCTCCGCCGGTGCTCTTCCGGTATGGGCGATGGACACACGATCACGATCGAAAAGGGCGAGCAGCATGTGCGCGTCGTACACGACGGCCAGGTGCTCGCGGAGACCGACCGACCGCTGGTGCTGCGCGAGACGGGCTGTCCGCCGCGCTACTACCTGCCCGCCGAGGACGTCCGCCTGGACCTGCTGACGCCCTCGGAGACCCACACCGTCTGCCCGTTCAAGGGCACCGCGTCCTACTGGTCGCGGCCGGACGCGCCCGACCTGGTGTGGGCGTATCCCGATCCGAAACCGGAGGTGGCCGAGATCCGGGACCACTACTGCTTCTACGCGCCCGAAGTGTCGTGACCTCGGGTGTCGCCGCCGTGTCGTGACGGATGAGTACGGCACCGTACGGCAGTCTGCACGGGCATGGACAAGAAGACGACTTCCGCCGACGGGACCTCGCTCGCCTATCAGGTGACCGGCGAGGGGCCCACGGTGATCCTGGTGAGCGGCGCGATGTCCACCGGGGGCACGCTCGCGCCCCTGGCGCTGTCCCTCTCGAAGCGGTGCACGACCGTCGTCTACGACCGCAGGGGGCGCGGCGCGAGCGGTGACACCCCGCCGTACGCCGTGGAGCGCGAGGTGGCGGACCTGGCGGCGCTGCTCGCGGCGGTGGGCGGCGAGGCGGCGCTGTTCGGGGTGTCCTCGGGCGGCGCGCTGGTCCTGGAGGCGGCGGCGAGCGGGCTGCCGGTCGCCCGGGCGGCGGTGTACGAGGTGCCGTTCGCGGACTTCCTGCCGGGCGGCGCCGAGCAGCAGACGGTCTACGCGGCGAACCTGTCCCGCCTTCTGCAGGCGGGGCGCCTCGGGGACGCGGTGGAGCTGTTCCTGCGGCTGACCGGGCTCGCGGAGCAGATGATCCAGCGCGCCCGGCAGTCCCCGATGTGGCCCGGCATGGAGGCGGTCGCGCCGAGCCTCGCCCATGACGCCGCCGTCCTGGGCGACGGGCTGCTGCCCTTCGCGCGGCTGGCCCGGATTCCGGTGCCGGTCCTGTCGGTGGCGGGCGGGATGAGCCCGGCCTGGATGCGGGAGGCGGCCCTGGCGGTGACGGAGGCGGTGCCCGACGGCACGTACCTGGAGCTGCCGGGCCAGACGCACATGATCGACCCGGCGGCCCTGGCACCGGTGCTGGCGGCCTTCTTCACGGAGTGAGCCTTCGCTGAGTGAGCCTTCGCCGAGTGAGGCCGGCCGCCGCCCGGTGCGTGGTCAGACGGTCGCGGCCGCCGCCCGCGTCGTGGCGGCGATGGTCGCCGAGCCCACCACGCGCGTGCCGTCGTACAGCACGATCGCCTGGCCGGGGGCGACGCCGCGCACCGGCTCGGTGAAGGTGACGCGCAGCTCGCCGTCCACCAGCTCGGCGTCCACCTCGGTCTCGCCGCCGTGGGCGCGCAGCTGGGCGGTGTAGGTGCCGGGGCCCTCGGGGGCGGCGCCGCACCAGCGGGGCTTGATCGCGGTGAGCGCGGTGACGTCCAGGGCGGCGGCGGGGCCGACCGTGACGGTGTTGTTCACCGGGGAGATGTCCAGGACGTAGCGCGGCTTCCCGTCGGGGGCGGGGGTGCCCAGGCGCAGGCCCTTGCGCTGGCCGATGGTGTAGCCGTAGGCGCCCTCGTGGGTGCCGAGGCGGTTGCCGTCCTCGTCCACGATGTCGCCCTCGGCCTTGCCGAGCCGCTGGGCCAGGAAGCCCTGGGTGTCGCCGTCGGCGATGAAGCAGATGTCGTGCGAGTCGGGCTTCTTGGCGACGGCGAGTCCCCGGCGCTCGGCCTCGGCGCGGATCTCGTCCTTGGTGGTGACGGTGTCGCCGAGCGGGAAGAGGGCGTGCGCGAGCTGGCGGTCGTCCAGGACGCCGAGGACGTACGACTGGTCCTTGGCCATGTCGGAGGCGCGGTGCAGCTCGCGGGTGCCGTCCTCGCGGACGATCACCTGGGCGTAGTGGCCGGTGCAGACCGCGTCGAAGCCGAGCGCGAGCGCCTTGTCGAGCAGCGCGGCGAACTTGATCTTCTCGTTGCAGCGCAGGCAGGGGTTGGGGGTGCGGCCCGCCTCGTACTCCGCGATGAAGTCCTCGACCACGTCCTCGCGGAAGCGGTCGGCGAGGTCCCAGACGTAGAAGGGGATGCCGATGACGTCGGCGGCGCGGCGGGCGTCGCGGGAGTCCTCGATGGTGCAGCAGCCCCGCGCTCCGGTGCGGAACGATTGCGGGTTCGCGGAGAGCGCGAGATGGACGCCGGTCACGTCGTGCCCGGCTTCCGCGGCACGCGCGGCGGCGACGGCGGAGTCCACCCCGCCGGACATGGCGGCGAGGACGCGGAGGGGGCGCTGCGGGGTCTCAGTCATAACCCTTCCAGGGTACGGGGCGCGGGAACCGCGGACGCCGGGAGCCCGTTGAAGATCACAGGGGGAACGGGACGGCGGGGAGACGGGGGCGGCATGGGTGACGGGGACCGGCGGCTGGGCCGGCGGGCGCTGCTGATCGGCGGCGGCGCGGCGGCCGCGGGCACGGCGGCGCTGGCGCGCGAGGAGCTGTCCCGGCTGTGGTGGCGGCTGCCGGGCGTGGAGCGGCCCCGGGTGGCCGGCGCGGTGGACTTCCGGGGGGCGCGCTGGGTGGCGGCCGCGCCGGGGAACTACCGCCGCGCGGACCGCCCCGACGACTATCCGGTGGACCGGGTCGTCGTCCATGTCACGCAGGGCGATTACGCCTCGGCGGTGAAGGTCTTCCAGCAGCGGGGGTACGGCGCGGCGGCGCACTACATCGTGCGCGGGGACGGCCGGGTCACCCAGCTCATCCGCGAGCTGGACGTGGCCTTCCACGCGGGCAACCGGTCGTACAACGAGCGCAGTGTGGGCATCGAGCACGTCGGTTTCGTGGACGACGCCTCGTCCTTCACGGACGCGATGTACGCGTCCTCGGCGCGGCTGACGGCGCGGATATGCGCGCGGTACGGCATGAAGCCCGACCGGGAGCATGTGATCGGGCACGTGGAGGTGCCGGGCACGGACCACACGGACCCGGGTCCGCACTGGGACTGGGACCGGTACATGAAGCTGGTGCGGCAGGCGCGGGTTTAGCGGGAGACTCCCCCAGGTCTAGGTCAGTCCGGCGGCGCGCGCCCGCTCCACGGCGGGTCCGATCGCCTTGGCGACCGCCTCCACGTCCTCGTCGGTGGAGGTGTGGCCGAGCGAGAAGCGGAGGGTGCCGCGGGCGAGGTCGGGGTCGGTGCCGGTGGCGAGGAGGACGTGGCTGGGCTGGGCGACGCCCGCCGTGCAGGCGGAGCCGGTGGAGCACTCGATGCCCTGGGCGTCGAGCAGCAGGAGCAGGGAGTCGCCCTCGCAGCCGGGGAAGGTGAAGTGGGCGTTGGCGGGCAGCCGGCCGCCGGGGGCGGGGTCGCCGCCGAGGATCGCGTCGGGGACGGCCGTCAGTACGGCGTCCACCAGCCGGTCGCGCAGCGCGCCGACCTCGCGGGCGAACCGCTCCTGCTGTTCGGCGGCGATACGTCCGGCGACCGCGAAGGAGGCGACGGCGGGCACGTCGAGCGTGCCGGAGCGGACATGGCGCTCCTGCCCGCCGCCGTGCAGCACGGGTACGGGACTGTACTCCCGGCCGAGCACGAGCGCGCCGATGCCGTACGGCCCGCCGATCTTGTGCCCGGAGACGGTCATGGCGGCGAGCCCCGACGCGGCGAAGTCGACCGGGACCTGCCCGAACGCCTGGACCGCGTCGGCGTGCAGCGGGACCCCGAACTCGGCTGCCACGTCGGCCAGTTCACGCACCGCCATGAGGGTGCCGATCTCATTGTTGGCCCACATCACGGTGGCGAGGGCGACATCGTCGGGGTTGCGGGCGATGGCCTCGCGCAGCACCTCGGGGCTCACCCGGCCGTAGCGGTCGACGGGGAGGTACTCGACGACGGCGCCCTCGTGCTCGCCCAGCCAGTGCACGGCGTCGAGGACGGCGTGGTGCTCGACGGGGCTGGACAGGACACGGACGCGGGCCGGGTCGGCGGCGCGGCGGGCCCAGTACAGGCCCTTGACCGCGAGGTTGTCGGCCTCGGTGCCGCCGGAGGTGAAGACGATCTCGCTGGGCCGGGCGCCCAGCGCCTCGGCGAGGGTTTCACGGGACTCCTCGACCGTACGGCGGGCCCGGCGGCCGGAGGCGTGCAGCGAGGACGCGTTGCCGGTGACGCCCAGGCGGGCGGTCAGCGCCTCGGCGGCCTCGGGGAGCATCGGGGTCGTGGCGGCGTGGTCGAGGTAAGCCATGGTGCCGCCGATTCTACGGCGGCCGGACCCACACCCCGCGCCGTCGGCCCGGCCCGGGCTCCCCGGCTCGGGGACACCGGCCCATCCGGCTCGGAGACACCGGTCCCCACCGACTCGGGGACACCAGCCCCCCGGCCCGAGAACACCCGCGCCGCAAGCCCGGGAACGCCGGCCTCCCCAACTCGGGGACACCAGCCCCCGGCCCGGGAACACCCGCGCCACAGGCCCGGGAACGCCGGCCTCCCCAACTCGGGGACACCGACCCATCCGGCCCGAAGACACCGACCCCCGCCGACTCGGGGACACCAGTCCCCCGGCCCGGGAACACCCGCATCACAGGCCCGGGAACGCCGGCCTCCCCGACTTGGAAACACCGGCCCCGCCGGCTCGGGAACGCCGGCCCACCGCCCCGGGGCACCAGCCCCCGGCCCGGGAACACCCGCGTCACAGGCTCCAGGACACCGTGTGGGACAGCTGCATCGAGACGGCCAGGGCCACCAGGTCGGCCGCGCCCAGGGTCATGCCCAGCCAGGCCCGGCCGGGGCGGGACGTGCCGCGCCACAGGGCGACGGCGGCCAGGACGATGGAGACGGGGCCGAGGACGAGGTTGAGGACGAGCAGGCCGAGGAGGCCGAGGACGAAGGAGGCCACCGCCATGCCGTCGGCGTCCCGGGTGCGCGGGGCGGCCTCGGCGGGGCGGACGGCGGGTGCGGTCAGTCGCATGGTGCTCAGCTCCTACGGATCGTGACGGGCGGTCAGTCGGCGGAGTGGTGGCGCCTGCGGCCGTGGTACTCGCGGAGCGCGAAGACGCCGAGCCAGGCGGCGATGAAGACGGCGACGGCCGCGGTGACGGGCAGCGGCGCGTGGGCCACGGTGCCGAGGACGACACCGAGCAGCATCAGTGCGGCGACGAGGAACAGCATGGGATCGAATCCCCCCTCCGAGTGTGGGTGAACAGTTGTAGTAACAGTTGTTCACTGACACCGAGTCTAGCGCGCCGCACGACTTTCCAATTAGAGAGAACAGTTGTTAACTGGATGACATGAGTCACACCCTCGGCGCCCGGCAGGCCCAGAAACAGCGGACCCGTCAGGCGTTCCTGGACGCGGCACTCACCCTGCTGGAGGAGCAGAGCCTGAGCAGCCTGGGGCTGCGCGAGGTGACCCGGGCCGTCGGCGTGGCCCCGACCGCCTTCTACCGGCACTTCCGCTCGACCGCCGACCTCGGCGTCGCCCTGGTCGGCGAGGCGCTCGGCAGCCTGCACCCGATGGTGCGCCCGACGGTCGCCGCCGGGAACGACAGCGAGGAACGCATCCGCCGTGCCGTCGAGTTGATCGCCCACCACGTGGACACCCATCCCGCGCACGTCCGCTTCATCGCGCGCGAGCGGCACGGCGGGGTGAAGGCGGTACGCGAGGCGATCCAGGCCGAACTGGCCCGGTTCGCCGAGGAGGTGTGCTCCGAACTGGGCGCCGACCCGCAGACCGAGGGCTGGGCCGAGGCCGACGTACTCATGCTGGCCCACCTCTACGTGGACCAGATGCTCATCACCGCCTCCCTGTTCCTGGAGTCCCAGGACGGCCCCCCGGGCGAGCGGGAGCGCGTGACCCGGCTGGCCGCCCAGCAGTTGCGGCTCATCTCGCTGGGCAGCAGGCACTGGCTGGACTGAGACCCGGCTCCCCCGGAAATCAAGCCTGTTCGCCGTACAGCTCCAGCGCCGAGCGCGCGCCCCGCAGGAGTTCGGCCCGCGCCTCGGGCGGGTCCAGGATCTCCACCTGGTCGGAGAAGCCCAGGAGTTGACGCACCGCGCGCAGCACCGGGAAGGTCATCCGGGCGACGACCCACTCCTCCTCCCCCGTGTCCGGCGGGAGTTCGGCCAGGTGGGGTCCCGCGATGCGCAGGAAGAAGTCCAGGCGTTCGCGGCGCACCCGCACGGTGACGTCGATCGCGCCGTCCGGCCAGTCCTCCACCTGGCGGAGCAACACCTCCCACACATCGGCCAGTTCGGTGCCGGGGCGGCGGCGCACCGGGTCGTCGAGGAGGCGGGCCGCGTCCACCCGGTCGGCCCGGAAGAGCTGCGGCCGGGCCCGCCGGTCCGCGACCAGGTACCAGACCCCGGCCTTGGCGACCAGGCCGTAGGGGTCCACGGTGTAGGTGCGCGGCTCCCGCTGTCCGCTGTGCCGGTAGCGCAGCCGCAGCCGCCGGTCGCGGAACACCGCCTCCCGCAGCACCTCCAGATCGACCGCCGCCCGCGGTCCGTCGCGCCAGCGCGTGGCGTCGACGAGCACGCGGCGGCGGGCGAGTTCGGCGGCGGGCCGGTGCGGTTCGGGCAGCGCCGCCATCACCTTGCGCAGGGCCGAGCCGAGGGCGGCGTCCAGGCCGAGCGCGGCGTGCGCGCCCTCGGCGGCCAGGATGAACAGCGCGCGGGACTCGTCGGCGGTGAGCCCGCTGACATCCGTACGGAAGCCCGCGAGCAGCGCGATCCCGCCGTGCCGGCCACGCTCGGCGTACACCGGGACCCCGGCGGCGGACAGCGCCTCCACGTCCCGGTAGACCGTGCGCACCGACACCTCCAGACGGGCGGCGAGTTCGCGCGCGGGGACCCGGCCCCGGGTCTGGAGGAGCAGCAGGATCGACAGCAGCCGGTCGGACTTCACGCGCCCAGGATTGCGCCGATGGGGGGACGCGCACAAATGTTGACGGAATCTGTCAGGTTTTCCGCCGATGCTCTCCCCACCGGCTCACGCGCCCCACCGATACAGGGGCCGATTCACGGAGAGGCACCACCATGACCACCACCGACTTCACCGACCCGCGCCCCGTCTACCACCGCGCCAGCGAGCAGGCGGCCCGTCTGATCTCGGCGGTACGGCCCGATCAGCTCGGCCTGCCCACCGCGTGTACCGAGTTCGACGTGCGCGGACTGCTGGAGCACGTCGTCAACGGCACCCGGGGCATCGCCGCGATCCCCGGCGGCGCGGCCCCCGCCCCGGGCGGCCGTCCCGCCGGCGAGGTCGCCGACGACGGCTGGGGCGCGGCCTACGACGAGGTCCGCACCCTGATGCTGAAGGCGTGGGACGACGACGACCTCATGACGCGGGCGGTCCGGGTGCCCTGGGGCGAGGTCCCCGGTCACGCGGCCCTGGCGGGCTATGTGATGGAGATCGTGGCCCACACCTGGGACCTCTCCGACGCGCTCGGCCACCCCGTCGAACTCGACCCGGAGGTGGGCGCGTTCGCGCTCGCGGTGGCCGAGCGGCAGCTGCCGGAGTCCCGGTCGCGCGAGGTGCTGCCGTTCGGGGAGCGCCGCAGCGCCCCGGAGGGCGCCGACGCCTACGGGCGGCTCGCGGCGTGGCTGGGCCGTACGCCGATCAGCCGAGCCTGACGCGGGCCAGCTGACGGGACTGGGCGACGAGCCGGTCCTCGCTGTCCCAGACCTCGGCGTCCTCCTCCAGGAAGCCGCCGGCCAGGTTGCGGGTGGTGATCGACACCCGCAGCGGGCCGGGGGCGGGGCGCCTGCGGACGTGGACGGTCAGCTCGACGGTGGGCACCCAGCCGGTCAGCCCGATCTCGAACGCGGTCGGCGGCAGCGCGTCCACCGTGAGCAGCAGCGAGAGCGGGTCGGCGTCGCGGCCGTCGGCGAGCCCGAACCAGGCCCGCATCTCGCCCTTGCCGGAGGGCGCGCCGAGCGCCCAGCCGAGGGTCGCGGGGTCCAGCTTGAGCATGAGCCGGTCGGTGATGGCCGAGCCGCCCTCGACCGGCGCCGGGCCGTCCTCGGGCCCGAGGCACCGCGCCGGCGGCGGGATCACGGGCGGGACGGCGGTGGTGCGCACGTCGTCGGGGAGGGCGCCGAGGTCGCCGTAGGAGGCGAGGACGCGGATGCGCTCGACCTCGTTGCCGTCGGCGTCGTACTGGAACAGCGACGCCTGGCCGGTGGAGAGCGTGCGGCCGGTGCGCACGGTCTCGGTGCGCACCACGGCGGGCCCTGGCTGGGACGCGGTCAGATAGTGCGCGGAAACCGTGAACGGGTCGGGGTGCGGCAGGGTGTCCGCGAGGGCCCGGCCGAGGACGGCCAGCAGATAGCCGCCGTTGACGGCGTTGATGATGGTCCAGCCGGCCGAGAGGTCGATGTCGTAGACGCCGGGCTCGCGGCGGACGACCTCGGTGTCGCGGTCGAACTCGCTGTCGCCGATCAGGGCCGCTGCGGCGGGTACGGAAGCTGCTTCTGGCATGGGTGAACCGTACAACAACACATTACTAAGCAGTAGCTTTGGGTGTTGCGGGCAGATGACGAGATCTTCGCGCGCACGGCTCCGCTACTCCTCCATGACCGTCGACCGGCGGTTCCAGGCGCGCGGCGCCCGCCAGTGGTACTTCATCGCCAGCAGCCGCAGCACGAAGGCGGTGACGGCGGCGACCCCGCTGGTGACGGGGGTGAGGGCGTCGTAGCGGATACAGAGCACCACCATGGTGGCGCCGACGATCGCCGGGACGGCGTACAGGTCGCGGTCCCAGCGCAGCAGCGAGGGCACCTCGTTGGCGAGCACGTCGCGCAGCACACCGCCGCCGACGGCGGTGGCGAGGCCGAGTGTCGCGGAGGCGGTGAGGCCGAGGCCGTAGCTGTACGCCTTGGTCGTGCCGGTGACGCAGAAGAGGCCGAGTCCGGCCGCGTCGAAGACGAGCACCGCCGACTGGATGCGTTCGACGTGCGGATGGAGGAAGAAGACCACCACGGCGGTGAGCAGCGGGGTCACGAAGTAGCCGAGGTCGGTGAAGGCGGCCGGCGGCACGGCCCCGATGATCAGATCGCGGATCAGCCCTCCGCCCAGCGCGGTCACCTCGGCGAGGACGGCGATGCCGAAGACGTCGAAGTTCTTCCGGACGGCCAGCAGGGCGCCGGAGATCGCGAACACGAAGATGCCGATGACATCCAGCGTGTGCTGAACGGAGGGACTGAAGAGTTGCTGGATCTGCACCCTGACATTCTCACCTGACAGCGGGTGCGCGCCTTGCGATGCAAGGGGGAAACCCGGAGGGCTCCCTTCCGCCGCCCTGGCGGTGGAAGGGAGCCCTCGATGGTGTGCCCGGGTGTGTCAGCCCTCGGTGCTCTTCGGGGCGGCCTCGGGGGCCACCTCGGCCGCCAGCGCGGCCGACGTCTCCGCCGACTCGGCCAGCACCTCGTCGGCCACCAGCTCCGCCGCCTGCTTGGCGGCGGTCAGCAGCACGGTGTCCTGCGGGGCCTGGTCCTCGAAGTTCTCCGGGTGGTGGCAGGCGACCTGCTGGCCCGGCGTCAGCTCGACGAGCTTCGGCTCGGTGGTCTTGCAGACCTGGGTCGCCTTCCAGCACCGGGTGTGGAAGCGGCAGCCGCTCGGCGGGGAGATCGGCGAGGGCACGTCGCCCTGGAGCAGGATGCGCTCGCTCTTGGCCGACTTGCGCCGCGGGTCCGGGATCGGCACCGCGGACATCAGCGCCTTGGTGTACGGGTGCATCGGCCGGCGGTACAGCGCGTCGCGGTCGGCCAGCTCGACGATCTTGCCCAGGTACATCACCGCGATGCGGTCCGAGACGTGCCGGACCACCGACAGGTCGTGCGCGATGATCACGTACGTCAGGCCCAGCTCCTGCTGGAGGTCGTCCAGCAGGTTGACGACCTGCGCCTGGATCGACACGTCCAGCGCGGAGACCGGCTCGTCCGCCACGACCAGCTTCGGCTTGAGCGCGAGCGCGCGGGCGATGCCGACGCGCTGGCGCTGACCGCCGGAGAACTCGTGCGGGTAGCGGTTGTAGTGCTCGGGGTTGAGACCCACGACCGACAGCAGCCGCTGCACTTCCTTCTTCAGACCGCCCTCGGGCTCGACGCCCTGGAGCTTGAAGGGAGCGCTGATGATCGTGCCGATGGTGTGGCGCGGGTTCAGCGACGAGTACGGGTCCTGGAAGATCATCTGCACATCGCGGCGCATCGGGCGCATGCCGCCGACGCCGAGGTGCGTGATGTCCTTGCCCTCGAACTCGATCTTGCCGCCGGTCGGTTCGAGCAGCCGGGTGATCAGCCGGCCCATCGTCGACTTGCCGCAGCCCGACTCGCCCACGACGCCGAGCGTTTCACCGGAGCGGACCTCGAAGTCGAGGCCGTCGACCGCGTGCACCGCGCCGACCTGCCGCTGAAGCAGACCCTTCTTGATCGGGAAGTGCTTCTGGAGCCCGGTCACCTTCAGCAGGACCTCGCGGTCGCCGGAGCCCCCGGCGGCCGCGCTGTCCGTGCCCTGCGCGGGAATCGTCACCGCTGCGTCCTTCGCTTTCTCACTCACAGCTTCGGCGCAATCTCTTCGGTCCAGATACGCTCCCGCTGCTCCTGCGACATGTGGCAGGCGGCCCAGTGCCGGTCGCCGACCTCGGTCAGGTCGGGGCGGACCGTGCGGGTGACGTTGTCCTTGGGGACGTCCGCGTACGGGCAGCGCGGGTTGAAGGCGCAGCCGGACGGGATGTTGATCAGGGAGGGCGGGGAGCCCTTGACCGGGATCAGGCGCTCCTGCTGCTCACGGTCCAGCCGCGGCATCGAGCCGAGCAGACCCCAGGTGTAGGGGTGGCGGGGCTCATAGAACACCTCTTCGGCCGGACCGCGCTCGACGCAGCGGCCGCCGTACATCACCAGGAGGTCGTCGGCCAGCTCGGCGACGACACCCAGGTCGTGGGTGATGACGATGACCGCGGAGCCGAACTCCTTCTGCAGGTCGCGGATGAGGTCGAGGATCTGCGCCTGGACGGTCACGTCCAGGGCGGTCGTCGGCTCGTCCGCGATGAGCAGCTCGGGGTTGTTGACCAGCGACATCGCGATCATGGCGCGCTGGCGCATACCGCCGGAGAACTCGTGCGGGTAGCTGTCGACCCGCTTGTCCGGCTGGGGGATGCCGACGCGGTCGAGCATCTCGATCGCGCGCCTGCGGGCGGTCTTCTTGTCGACGTCGTGGTGGGTCCGGTAGGCCTCCACGATCTGCGCGCCGATCGTGTAGTACGGGTGCAGCGCCGACAGCGGGTCCTGGAAGATCATCGCCATCTCACGACCGCGCATCTTGCGCACGCGCTCGGGGTCGGCGGACAGCAGCTCGGTGCCGTTCAGCCAGATCTCGCCGGAGATCTGCGCCTTGCGCTTGCCGTACTGGCCGGCGGTGTGCAGGCCCATGATGCCGAGCGAGGTCACGGACTTGCCGGAGCCGGACTCGCCCACGATGCCGAGGGTCTTGCCCTTCTCCAGCGAGAAGGTGAGCCCGTCGACGGACTTCACCAGACCGTCGTCGGTCGGGAAGTGCACCTTCAGGTCACGCACTTCCAGGAAGGATTTCGGCGCGGGCGAGGAAACCGTGGGCTCGCCCACGGCCGCTCCGCTCTTGCTCAGTTCGGTCATGACAGCCTCACTCGGGGGTCGACCACGGCGTACAGGATGTCGACCACGAGGTTGGCGATCAGCACCGCGAGGGAGGTGATCAGGGTGACACCGAGGATGAAGGGCAGGTCCTGGCCCTTGATCGCGTCCAGCACCTTCTGGCCGAGGCCGGGCAGGCTGAACGTGGTCTCGGTCAGGATCGCGCCGCCGATGAGGGCGCCGAGGTCCATGCCGAGCATGGTCAGGATGGGGGTCATCGCGGAGCGCATGGCGTGCTTGCTGATGACGACCCGCTCCGTGAGCCCCTTGGCGCGCGCCGTGCGGATGTAGTCCTCACCGAGGATCTCCATCATGGTGGCGCGGGTGATGCGCGCGTACATCGCCGCGTAGAGGAAGGCCAGCGTGATCCACGGCAGGATCATGCCGCCCAGGTAGCCCGTGAGGCTGTCGCTGAGCGGGACGTACTGTGCGTCGATCAGGTCGAGGCCGTAGCTGAAGACGGCCAGCGACAGCAGACCGGTGAAGTAGATCGGCAGCGAGACACCGGCGAGCGCCACGACCATCGCGCCGCGGTCCCACAGGCTGCCGCGCTTGAGCGCGGAGAGGACACCCGCGGCGACACCGAAGACCAGCCACAGCAGGGCGGCACCGAGCGCGAGACCCAGGGTCACCGGGAAGCGGTCGGTCAGCACCGGCCAGACGGCCTGCTCGCTGCGGAAGGAGTAGCCGAAGCAGGGCGCGGCACAGTGGGTGACATCGCCGCCGGCCGCGTAAGTGCGCCCGACGAAGAGGCCCTTGAAGAAGTGCCAGATCTGGAGGTAGACCGGGTCGCCCAGACCCAGCTTCTCCCGGACCGCCTCGACGGATGCCGGGTCGGCCTGCTTGCCGACGAAGCTCGTGGCGATGTCGACGCCCGCCCACTTGGGGATGACGAAGAAGATGCAGAAGACCACCGAGATGATGACCACCAGCATCACTGCGGCGGCGAAGAGCCGCCTGATGAGGTAAGCGAGCACAGCTTACGGCCCGCCGCGGACCGCGGGCCCCGGAGGTCGTCCGGGGCCCGCGGTCACGCCGCGCCGGCCTTCACCTGCCTTTCGTGCCGTTCGGCGGGTGTGCCGGGATTACTTCGAGGCCTTCAGGCCCAGGCTGACAAAGTCGTACTGACCGCTGTACGCGTTGGTGGTGTACACGTCGGCGAGACGGTTCGAGCGCCAGTTGAGCATCTTCTCGAAGGTGAAGGGCAGGTAGTAACCGCCCTCCATGACCTTGTGGTTGAGCTCAGTGGCGATCTTGGCCTGCGTGGCGGTGTCGGTCGCCTTGGTGTACTGGTTGAACAGCCCGTCGATCTTCTTGTCCTTGATCAGGGCGAAGTTGTTGTTGCCGTTCTCCAGGATGTAGCTGCTGGACCACAGCGGCAGACCGTAGCCCTGGACGGACGGGAAGTCCGGGCCCCAGCCCATGATGATGATGCCGTAGCCCTTCTTCTTCACGTTCGAAGGGCTGCCGATGATGCCGGCGTACTGCGCACCGTCGTACTGGTCGATCTGGGCGTTGACGCCGATCTTCTTCAGCGACGCCTGCATCGACTCGGCGGTGGCCACCTCGACCGGCTTGTTGTTACGCACGGCGATGGTGGTGCTGAAGCCCTTCGGCTTGCCGCACGCCTTCAGCTCTTCCTTGGCCTTCGCGACGTTGCCGTCCTTGTTGGCGCCGGAGATCTGGTACGGGTCGTACTTCTGGCCCTCGGAGCCCGGCACGGCCGGCGGCAGCATGTTGGTGCCGATGTCGCCACCCGCGATCGGGCCACCGCGCGCGGTCTGCAGCGAGACGTGGTCCGCGCCGTAGATGACGGCGTTGCGGCAGTGGATGTTGTCGAACGGCTTCACGCTCTGCGGGAAGGACGCGTAACGGATGAAGCCCGAGACCGGGTTGTCCAGGTTCGCCTTGTGCTGCTTGAGGGCGATGGTGCGGCCCTGCGGCGACATGCCGGTCTGGCCCAGGTCCAGGTCGTAGTCGCCGGCGATCAGACGCTGGTCCATGTCGTTGGCGTTGGTGAACAGCTTGACGCTGATCTTGTCCGGGAGCGCCTTGCGGAACGGGTCCGACGACTTCTTCCAGGCCGCGTTGCGGACGAGGAGGAGGCCCTTGCCCGGCTCGTAGGACTGGAACTTGTACGGGCCGTTGGAGAACGGGTGCAGGCCGTACTTGGACTTGGTGTCCTTGTCCTGGCGCACCGGCGAGGCCGAGGGCAGCGCGATCATCTGCAGGAAGTCCGAGTTGGCCTCGGGCAGGTGGAAGACGATCGTCTTGTCGTCGGGCGTGTCGATCGCCTTCAGGCCCAGGTGGTCCTTGGCGGAGTCCTTGTAGGGACCCTTGTACTTGTTCTTCGGGTCGAGCACGTTCTTCAGGTAGACCGGGCCGCCCGAGAGGACGTCCTGGGCCCACTGGCGCTCGATGCCGTACTTGACGTCCTTGGACGTGACCGGCTTGCCGTCCTCCCACGTGGCCCCGTCGCGCAGGGTGAACGTGTAGGTCTTGCCGTCGTCCGAGACCTTGCCCATGTCGGTGGCGAGGTCGGGCTGCAGCTGCGCGCCCGTGGCGCCCGGCTCGGTCTTGTAGGTGACCAGCTGGCGGCTGTAGAAGCGCATGAAGTTCCATGCGAAGCCGTAGTAGCCACGGGTGGTGTCGTACGAGTCGGCGTCCTGAGTGGCCGCGAACTTCAGCTCGCCGCCCTTCTTGGCGAGCGACGCCTGGGCCACCTTGTTGTTGGCGGCGTCGAAGCCGGGCGCGCCGGCCTTCGAACCGCTGTTGTCGTCCTTGCCACCGCCGCACGCCGCCGTGGTCAGCAGGCCGGCGACCACTACGGCAGCGGCAAGGGCCTGCTTGCGCCGCCCTGAGGTGCGTTGGGTAGTCACGATCTCGGATCCTCCGGATTGGATGAAAGACCCCGTGCCAGGTGCCACGGGTCGCTTGGGGTAGGGCCGTTCAGCGGGAGCCCTTCGGGTCCAGCGCGTCACGCACGCCGTCGCCGAAGAGGTTGAACGCAAGGACGGTGATGAAGATCGCCAGACCGGGCACCACCATGTACGTGGGGTCCGAGTCGTAGTAGTCGATGGCGTTGGAGAGCATCTGTCCCCACGAGGCGGTCGGCGGCTTGACGCCCACGCCGAGGAAGCTGAGCGCCGCCTCCGTGAGGATGTTCGTCGGGATCATCATCGTCGTGTACACGATGATGGGCGCCACGAGGTTGGGCAGCAGTTCCTTGAAGAGGATGTAGAACCGCCCGGCGCCGAGCGAACGGGCCGCCTCGACGTACTCGCGTTCACGCATCGAGAGCGTCTGGCCGCGCACCACGCGGCCGATGTAGGGCCAGCCGAAGAAGCCGATGACCAGGATCATCACGAAGACGCGCACGCCGGTGCCGTGCAGGCCCAGCATGTCGTTCGGCATGACGGAGACCAGCGCGATGATGAAGAGCAGCTGCGGGAAGGCCAGCAGGCCGTCCATGATCCGGCTGACGAGGGAGTCGACCCAGCCGCCGAAGAAACCGGCGAGGATGCCGAGCACGGTGCCGAGGATGATCGCCACCACGGCGGACATGAAGCCCACCAGGAGCGAGATCTGGGAGCCGTAGAGGATGCGCGCGAAGATGTCGCGGCCGCTGACCGGCTCGACGCCCAGCAGGTGCTCGCCGCTGATGCCGCCGAAGGAGCCCGTGGGGGTGCCGAACAGCGGGTCGATCAGCTTCTCGTTGTGGACGTCGGGGTCCTGCCCGACCAGTCCGGCGATCACCGGCGCGAGCAGGGCCACCAGGATCAGCAGGAGGACCACGGTGCCGCCCGTCAGGGCGAGCTTGTCCCGCTTCAGGCGCTCCCAGGCGATCCGCCCGAGAGAGCGACCCTCGACCTTCCCCTTGCCGGCGCCGTCGAGCACAGCTCCCGGCTGTGCTTCGGCCGCCGCCCCGGTGGTCTCGATCGGTGCGGTCACAGTGACCCGACCCCTCTCGCCGGTGGTGACCGGCCTGTGCCTGCCGCGGATTGCGGCTATGTCGACTTGCACTCGAACACAAGATCTCCACCTCGTGTTCTGTTCGGGAGTCTTCAGTGCCGTCATGATCGCCCGCCAGTCCTGACGGGGAAAGGATGCGCAACCGTGATCCACTGAAGGGGGTTTCCGTTACCCGGTCCGTGGGTAACCATCTTCGAATCGTGGCCAGTTGGGACAGACCGGCAATCCCACGCGGTTGGGGTGGAACGACACGTTCCAGATGTGTCTTTGTGTTTCCGCTGGGTAAATTTTGCTCGCGGAAAACCAAAGGCCCTCCGTAGAGGGCCTGTTGCTCAGTAACCGCCGCGCACCGGTGGGTAGCCGTACCCGGCCGCGGGCGCCTGAGGCCTTACGGCGGGCGGGAGTTGGGGCGGGGACGCGACGACGTGGGCCTCGCGGTCGTAGAACGGGCGCGCGTTGGCGCGCATCCACATCACGACCGGGTCGTAGTCGTCGGTCATCGCGACCGTCGAGACGGGCAGCCCGTCGGGCACCGCGCCGATGGACTGCTGCATCATCGCCCGCACCGAGTCGACCGCCGCCGGGGTCGTCTCGTACACGTCCAGGCCGATGGCGAGGTACGGCGCGCCGAGCGCGGGCTGCACCCAGGCCCGGCGCAGCGAGCGCAGGGCGGGGGTGCGGTGGGCGTTCTGCGCGAGCAGGGCGTAGAACGCCGGTACGCCGATGGCGGGTTCGGACATGCTGAGCGGACCTGCGGGCTGGCGGTCCAGGCCCGTGGCGATGCGGCGCAGGTCCAGCCAGGGGATGCCGACGCCGCCGCCGGGGGCGTGCGGGTTGAGCCAGAGGCCGTAGTGGTCGGGGTAGAGGGTGCGGGCCACGTCGAGGCCGTCGACCACCTCGTACGACCGGCTCCAGCCGCTGGCCGACAGCTCCTGCGCGGAGGTCACACAGGGGGCGTAGCCGAAGCCGTCGACCTCCATGTTCCCGTACTGCGCGTCCGGGGAGCCGGCCTGGCCGTGCCAGAGCAGCATCCAGATCTGGCCTGTCGAGGGGGTGGCGAGGGCGCGCAGCAGTGCCTCGTAGGCGTCGTAGCGGCCGGGGGTGACCTGGCGGAGTGTGTGTTCGACGCCGGCGCTCGGGCTCGCGCTCACCTGTCTTACCGCCCCTTCGATTCTTGCCCCAGTGTGGAGGACAGCTTAAGCGGCGATCGCCGGTATCCCTATGAGTGACTAATTGCCGAACTGGTAGAACGGCCGCACGTTCGTCTTCAGCCAGTCGCCGACCGGGTCCTGGGCCACGTCCAGGAGGACGAGGTTGACGGGCCAGGGGGCCGGGGACAGGGCGAGGGCGCGCTCCAGCGCCTCCAGCGGGCGGTCGCGCAAGTCGCCTTCCCACTGGGAGAGTTCGACGCCGACGAAGAGGACGGGGTCGGCCGTCTCGATGGCGGCGAGGCAGCGCCGGGCCGTGACGACGACGCCCGTGGCCGCGAACTCGGCGGAGGCGGCGGCGAGGAAGTCCACCGGGTCCTCCTGCCAGTCGGGCTCGAACAGCCGGACCCGGGCGCCGCCCGCCGGACCGTCGAGCACCGTGCGGTCGGACCGGCACAGCTCGGCCACCGCCTCGGGCGGCAGCGGAACGCCCACCACGCCACCGGGGTTGAGCACGATGCCCGCCTGCGGCGGCAGCCCGCGCGCGAATTCCACGGCCGGGGCGACGGTGAAGGGGAGATGGGCGCCCGGGGACTGGCGGAACTGTTCCTCGGAGCTGAAGACCGGGATGAACACCTGGCCCTCGATCTCCACGGAGGGCAGATCGAGCGAACCGCTCTGCGGGCTGCCGCCGTTGGGCAGCGGGATCCACACGAAGCTGCGGGAGAGCACCTCGACGATCCGCGCGCCCGCCGAGGGCACGCCGAGGGAGGCCGAGAGCACCTCCTCCAGTTCGTTGCCGGGCCAGCCGCCGTGCGGCTGGGGGTGCGCCTGTGCCGGGAAGTCCGCGGGAAAGTCCGCCGGGAAGTCCATGTTCCTACCGCCTGCCGGGAAAACCATGCTGTGGTGCAGAAGGCTATCCGGTGCGGGCGGCGGACCTCACGCCGCGAAGTCGATCCGGCTGAGGCGGTCCGCCGCGGCGCGGTCCAGGAGCACCACCGAGGCGCAGCCGGCGGGCAGTTCGCCGCGCTCCACCGCGCGCAGCAGCCGGCCGGTGGCGTGCCGGTGCCGGCCGAAGGCGTAGCGGGAGACGCCCCGGCCGCGCTCGCGCTGGCCCCGGCGGGCGGCGCCCGCGTCCACGTCGAGCAGGACCAGATGGAGGGCGGCGCCCCTGCGGCGGGCCTCGCGGGCGAGCCAGGCGCGCACCCAGGGCTGGGTGCCGCAGTCGTGCACGACGACGCCCTCGCCGGTGGCCAGCGCGCGGCGCAGCCCGGCGTAGTGGGCGAGGCGGACCAGGGGGCGGTAGAGCGCGTACGGCAGGGCGGCCAGGCGGGTCTGCCAGCGGTCGCGGGTGTCCTGGGAGTCGACGCGGCGGCCGGGGACGGTGCGGTGCATGAGGGTGGACTTGCCGCTGCCGGGCAGCCCGGTGACGACCACGAGGTCCTCCGGCCCGAAGCGGAGTTCGCGGGGCGTGGCGCCGGCGCGTTCGCGCAGGTCGCGCACGAGCGGGGCCGGACGGGTGGCGGCCCGGCGTTCCCGCGCCGGGGCGGAGGGCTGGCTCGGCACCGCCAGGCCGGTGGTGGCGTACGCCGGAGTCCTGTTCACCGTGATCGTCCTCCCCTTGGGTTCGGTAATCCCTTGCCCATCGAATGTAAAGAGAAGGTAATGCGGTAAGTCGGTGGTTCCGTGCCCGTACTGCCACGGTCCGGTCACAGGCGGCCGCCCCTTCAACGGCGGCGATCGCCGTGCGATGATGTGGCCGCCAACTGCATACCGGCCGCTTGAATCCGCGCGGGAGAGTCCCTGGCAGTACGTCTGCCGGGGCGCCGAAGGAGCAAGTCCCTCCCTTGAATCTCTCAGGCCCCGTACCGCGCGGGCGAGGCACATCTGAAAAGCGGGCCGCTGCCGGCAGTGGCTCCACCCAAGGTGCAAACCGTGACCGTGCGGTCATGGCGAACCTCTCAGGTTCCGATGACAGATGGGGAGGAACGTTCCTCGCCCCATCCCCGTTGCCCTGGGAGACGACCGACCGATGAACAGCACCGAACCCCGTCACACCGCGCTCGACGCCGTGCACCGCGCGCTCGGCGCGACCATGACCGACTTCGCCGGCTGGGACATGCCCCTGCGCTACGGCTCCGAGCGGGACGAGCACGTGGCGGTGCGCACCCGGGCCGGTCTCTTCGACCTCTCGCACATGGGCGAGATCACCGTGACCGGCCCCGACGCGGCCGCGCTCCTCGGCTACGCCCTGGTCGGCGACATCGCCTCGGTCGGTCCCGGCCGCGCCCGCTACACCATGATCTGCCAGGCCGACGGCGGCATCCTGGACGACCTGATCGTCTACCGCCTCGGTGAGACCGGGGCCGCTTCTTCCGAGTACATGGTCGTGGCCAACGCCTCCAACGCCCAGGTCGTCCTCGACGCCCTGACCGAGCGCGCGGCGGGCTTCGACGCCGAGGTCCGCGACGACCGCGACGCCTACGCGCTGCTCGCCGTCCAGGGCCCCGAGTCCCCCGCGATCCTCAAGTCGCTGACCGACGCGGACCTGGACAACCTCAAGTACTACGCCGGGCTCCCCGGCACGGTCGCGGGCGTCCCCGCGCTGATCGCCCGCACCGGCTACACCGGCGAGGACGGCTTCGAGCTGTTCGTGAAGCCGGAGCACGCGGTGGAGCTGTGGCAGGCGCTGACCAAGGCGGGCGAGGCGTCCGGCCTGGTCCCGTGCGGGCTGTCCTGCCGCGACACCCTGCGTCTTGAGGCGGGCATGCCGCTGTACGGCCACGAGCTGACCCGGGAGCTGACCCCGTTCGACGCCGGTCTCGGCCGGGTCGTGAAGTTCGCCAAGGACGGCGACTTCGTGGGCCGCGCCGCGCTGGAGGAGGCCGCCGGGCGCGCCGAGCAGAACCCGCCGCGCGTGCTGGTCGGCCTGATCGCCGAGGGCCGCCGGGTGCCGCGCGCCGGGTACGCCGTCGTCGCGGGCGGCGAGGTGATCGGCGAGGTGACCTCCGGCGCCCCCTCCCCCACCCTGGGCAGCCCGATCGCCATGGCCTACGTGGACGCGGCGCACGCGGCCCCGGGCACCGAGGGCGTCGGCGTGGACATCCGGGGCAGCCACGAGCCGTACCGGGTCGTGGCGCTGCCGTTCTACAAGCGCCGGAAGTAACCACCACCGCGCGGGGACCGGGAAGCGGCCGCCGGCCGGGACCGCCGCCGGTGGCACACCGGCGTGACCCTGCGCACATTTTCCCCGCTCATCAGCGGTTTCCGTCCCCTTCGTCCGTCCAGCACGCCGTCGCGTACAGGAGAATTCAGGTCATGAGCAACCCGCAGCAGCTGAGCTACACCAAGGAGCACGAGTGGCTGTCCGACGCCGAGGACGGCGTCTCGACGGTCGGCATCACCGAGCACGCGGCCAACGCGCTCGGCGACGTGGTCTTCGTCCAGCTCCCCGAGGTCGGCGACACGGTGACCGCGGGCGAGTCCTGTGGCGAGCTGGAGTCCACCAAGTCGGTCTCGGAGCTGTACTCGCCGGTCACCGGTGAGATCACGGACATCAACCAGGACGTCGTCGACGACCCCGCCCTGGTGAACTCCGCGCCCTTCGAGGGCGGCTGGCTGTTCAAGGTGCGCGCCGCGGAGAAGCCCGAGGAGCTGCTCTCCGCCGACGAGTACACCGCCTACACCGCAGGCTGAGGAGCCGGAGCCGTATGACTGACGTCCTGAACACGCCCCTGCACGAGCTGGACCCCGAGGTCGCCGCCGCGGTCGACGCCGAGCTGCGCCGCCAGCAGTCCACCCTCGAGATGATCGCCTCCGAGAACTTCGCGCCGCTCGCGGTGATGGAGGCGCAGGGCTCCGTCCTGACCAACAAGTACGCCGAGGGCTACCCGGGCCGCCGCTACTACGGCGGCTGCGAGCACGTCGACGTGGCCGAGCAGATCGCCATCGACCGGGTGAAGGAGCTGTTCGGCGCCGAGTACGCCAACGTCCAGCCGCACTCGGGCGCCTCCGCGAACCAGGCGGCGCTGTTCGCGCTGGCCCAGCCCGGGGACACCATCCTCGGCCTGGACCTCGCGCACGGCGGCCACCTCACCCACGGGATGCGGCTGAACTTCTCCGGCAAGCAGTTCGACGTGGTCGCGTACCACGTGGACGCGGAGACCGGCCTCGTCGACATGGCCGAGGTCGAGCGGCTCGCCAAGGAGCACCGCCCCAAGGTGATCATCGCGGGCTGGTCGGCGTACCCGCGTCAGCTGGACTTCGCGGAGTTCCGCCGGATCGCGGACGAGGCCGGGTCGTACCTGTGGGTCGACATGGCGCACTTCGCCGGTCTGGTCGCGGCGGGGCTGCACCCGAACCCGGTCGAGCACGCGGACGTGGTGACCTCCACCACGCACAAGACGCTCGGCGGTCCGCGCGGCGGCATCATCCTCGCCAAGAAGGACTTCGCGAAGAAGCTGAACTCCTCGGTCTTCCCCGGTTTCCAGGGCGGCCCGCTGGAGCACGTGATCGCCGCGAAGGCGGTCTCGTTCAAGGTGGCGGCCTCGGAGGACTTCCGTGAGCGCCAGCAGCGTACGGTGGAGGGGGCGCGCATCCTCGCCGAGCGGCTGACCGCGCCGGACGCCCGCGCGGCCGGGGTGAACGTGCTCTCCGGCGGCACGGACGTGCACCTGATCCTGGTGGACCTGCGGGAGTCGGAGCTCGACGGGCAGCAGGCCGAGGACCGCCTCCACGAGGTGGGCATCACGGTCAACCGCAACGCCGTCCCGGACGACCCGCGGCCCCCGATGGTCACCTCGGGCCTCAGGATCGGCACCCCGGCGCTGGCGACCCGCGGCTTCACGGCCGAGGACTTCGCCGAGGTCGCGGACGTGATCGCGGAGGCGCTGAAGCCGTCGTACGACGTCGAGGCGCTGCGCGGCCGCGTGCGGGCGCTGGCCGACAAGCACCCGCTGTACCCCACGCTGGGCAAGTAGTACCCCGAAGTTCACCTGGGTGCCCCGCCCACTGTCCGGTGGGCGGGGCACCCGTGCTCTGTCAGCATCACTTTTGTACCTGTTCGTATGGAGGAGTCACCGTGGCCGTCTCGGTCTTCGACCTGTTCTCGATCGGCATCGGCCCGTCCAGCTCCCACACGGTCGGCCCGATGCGCGCGGCGCGCATGTTCGCCCGCCGGCTGCGCAACGAGGGCCTGCTGGACGCCGTCGCCTCCGTGCGCTGCGAGCTGTACGGCTCGCTCGGCGCGACCGGCCACGGTCACGGCACCCCGAAGGCGGTGCTGCTCGGCCTGGAGGGCGCCTCCCCGCGCACGGTGGACGTGGAGGGCGCGGACGAGCGGGTGGAGGAGATCAAGGCGGCCGGCCGTCTCCGGGTGCTCGGCGAGCGCGAGATCCCGTTCTCCTTCGACGACGACCTGGTCCTGCACCGCCGCAAGGCCCTGCCGTACCACGCCAACGGCATGACCCTGTGGGCGTACGACGCCTCGGGCGCCGAGCTGCTCACCAAGACGTACTACTCGGTCGGCGGCGGCTTCGTCGTGGACGAGGAGGCGGTCGGCGCGGACCGCATCGTGCTGGACGACACGGTGCTGAAGTACCCCTTCCGCACGGGCGACGAGCTGCTGCGCCTGACCAAGGAGACCGGCCTGTCGATCTCCTCCCTGATGCTGGAGAACGAGCGGGCCTGGCGCTCGGAGGAGGAGATCCGCGACGGTCTGCTGGAGATCTGGCAGGTGATGCGCGAGTGCGTGCGCCGGGGCATGTCCCGCGAGGGCATCCTCCCCGGCGGCCTGCGCGTGCGCCGCCGCGCCGCCGTCTCCGCCCGCCAGCTGCGCGCCGAGGGCAACCCGCTCGCGCACGCCATGGAGTGGATCACCCTCTACGCGATGGCCGTCAACGAGGAGAACGCGGCGGGCGGCCGCGTGGTCACCGCCCCCACCAACGGCGCGGCCGGCATCATCCCGGCGGTCCTGCACTACTACGTCAACTTCGTCCCCGGCGCGGACGAGGACGGCGTGATCCGCTTCCTCCTCGCGGCCGGCGCGATCGGCATGCTCTTCAAGGAGAACGCCTCCATCTCCGGCGCCGAGGTCGGCTGCCAGGGCGAGGTCGGCTCCGCCTGCTCCATGGCGGCGGGCGCGCTGGCCGAGGTCCTCGGCGGCTCCCCCGAACAGGTCGAGAACGCCGCCGAGATCGGCATGGAACACAACCTCGGCCTCACCTGCGACCCCGTCGGCGGCCTCGTCCAGATCCCCTGCATCGAACGCAACGGCATGGCCGCCGTGAAGGCCGTCACCGCCGCCAAGATGGCCATGCGCGGCGACGGCGCCCACATGGTCTCCCTCGACAAGGTCATCAAGACGATGAAGGAGACGGGGGCGGACATGAGCGTGAAGTACAAGGAGACGGCTCGGGGCGGGCTCGCGGTGAACATCATCGAGTGCTGACGCGTCAGTCCCGTACGCAGTGATGCCGCGACCCGTCACGAGGGCGCGGCGGGCGCTCGGCCGCCGGCTCGGGGGCGGAGCACCGGCGGATCGATGCCAGGAGCCGGTCGACGTCGGCGGTGGAGTGCGAGAACGACGTCACGAAGCGCACGACGCCGGGCTCCCATCGGTCGTGGTAGAAGGCGTATCCCTCCGAGAGGAGCTCCTTGACGACCGGCGGGGCGAGCGCGCAGAAGACCATGTTCATGCGCGGCTCGCCGCGGAGTTCGACGCCGGGGATGCCCTTCAGGCCGTCCCGGAGCCGGGACGCGTGGGCGTTCGCCCGGCCGGCGTTGCGCAGCCACAGGCCGTCGGACAGATAGGCGTCGAGCTGTGCGGCGTGGAAGCGGGCCTTCGCGGGAAGCTGTCCGGCACGCTTGACGCGGGCGGCGAGCTCGGCGGAGGCGGCGGGGCGGAAGGAGATGACCGCATCGGCGGTCATCGTGCCGTTCTTCGTGGTGCCGAACGACAGCACGTCGACACCGGCCTTCCAGCTCATCTCCGCCGGACTGGCCCCGAGCCGGCTCAGCGCGTTGGCGAACCGGGCCCCGTCCATGTGCACGCCGAGACCGGCGGCCTTGGCCTGCAGGCTCAGCACGCGGATCTCCTCCAGCGTGTAGGCGCCGCCGGTCTCCGTGCCCTGGCTGATGCTCAGCGCCGAGGGCCGCATGCTGTGCACGTCCCCGGCGCCCCGCCGTATCGCGCGCTGCAGGGCGTCGGGGTCGATCTTGCCGTCGGCACCGGGGACGGTGACGACCTTGGAGCCGCCGGTGAAGAACTCGGCGGCCCCGCATTCGTCGTTGTCGATGTGGCTGTCGAGGTGGCACAGAATGCTCCCCCACGGGCGCGCGAGAGACGACAGGGCGAGGCCGTTGGCAGCGGTGCCGGAGGAGACGAGGAAGACGTCGACATCCCGCTCGAAGACCTCCCCGAGCCGACGGCGGACGGCCTCGGTGAAGGAGTCGGCACCGTACGGCGGGGAGTGGCCCGCCGAGGCCGCCGCGACCGCTTCCAGTACTTCGGCGGACGCGCCGAAGGTGTTGTCGCTCAGGAAGTTCCGGCCGGCGCCGTCGTTGGCGTTCATCTCGCTCATCCCGTGTTCAGGTCTCCGTGGAGAGGGCGACGGCGGCCGCGAACGAGGGTGCCGGCGCCGCCAGGTCGTGGATGGCGAAGTCCCGTACCGGGGCCGGGACTTCGGAAACTCCCACATACGGGTCGGTGACCCCGTACGCGAGTCCCGCCCCGGTCGCCTTCAGGTACGCCTCCTTGCGCGTCCACACGCGTGCCAGGGCCCCGGGGCGGTCCGCGTCCGGCAGCGCGCGCAGGGCGCGCCGCTCGCGCGGGTGCAGGGAGGGCAGCAGTTCCTCGGCGATGTCGGGCCGTGGGACGCCTTCGACGTCGGCGCCCACCGTGACCCCCGACACGGCGATCAGGGCGAGCCCGTCGCTGTGCGAGAGCGAGAAGTGGGGGCCGCCGCCCGCCAGGGCGGGCCGTCCGTGGGGCTCGCCGCAGCAGGGGCAGTCCTCACGGACCAGCCCCACCGACTCGGGAGCGAGCCCGGTGTACCCGCCGAGGACCAGGCGGAGGCCGATGTGCGCGGCCCGGTGGCGGTGCCGGTCGCCGGGGCGGCGCAACCGGGCGGAACGCTCGCGTTCCGCCGTGCTCAGCGGCGCCTGCGCGCCCGCCACCAGGTGGCCGCCCACGACCTCCCGGTCCGTGTCCAGCCACCACACGGCCACCTCCCCGCCCTGCGGGGGCGGGCCCGGTTCCGGGAGCGTGTCGTCGAGCGCGTGGCACCGGAAGGGGACACACGCGGGCGGGAGGACGTGCGCCTGCTCAGGCACCGTCTGCTCAGGCACCGTCTGCTCAGGCACCGTCGCCGGTCCCGGCGAGCTCGCGGATGGTGGGCGTACGGAACAGGTCCCGCAGCGGTACGGCCGGCAGCCCTCGGCCGCGCAGCGCGGCGCTGATCCGTACCGCGAGCAGGGAGTTGCCGCCGAGCTCGAAGAAGTCGTCGTCGAGTCCGACCGGCGTGCCCAGCACGGCCGACCAGATCTCCTGGAGCACCGGGGCGGTCCCCGTCTCCCCGGCGGGGGCCGGCGTGGGGGCGGGAGCGGTTCGGGCGGGTTCCGGCAGCCGGGCGGCGTCGAGCTTGCCGTTGGTGGTCAGTGGCAGGGAGTCGAGCGCGGTGACGGTCGCGGGGAGCATGTGGGCGGGCAGCACGGTCGCGGCTCGCTTGCGCACCCCGGCGGTGTCCGCGTCCGCCGGGACGACGTAGGCGTCGAGGCGGGCGGTGGCGGGGTCGCCGGGCTCCTCTCGGCGCACGACGACGGCCGCCGCGCGGATGTCCGGGTCCTCCAGGAGGACGGAACGGATCTCGTCGAGTTCGATGCGGAAGCCACGGATCTTCACCTGGCTGTCGATGCGTCCCAGGTGTTCGAGGGTGCCGTCGGGGCGCAGCCGGCCGAGATCGCCGCTGTGGTACTGGCGGCCGTCCGCGTACGGGTCTGAGGTGAACCGGGCGGCGGTGAGCTCGGGTCTGCCGAGGTAGCCGAGTGCCACGCCCACGCCGCCGACGCGGATCTCTCCGGTGACGCCGGGCGGGACGAGCCGGCCGCGTGTGTCCGTCACGTACAGGTGCCAGCCGGGCAGGGCCGGGCCGACGGACTTCGAGCCGGCCAGGGCCAGTTCCCGGGTCAGGGTCTGCGCGGTGACGTGCACGGTGGTCTCGGTGATGCCGAACATGTTGACCAGGCGGCACTCCTCCTCGGGGTGCCGGTCGAACCAGCGCAGCAGCATGCGGGCGTCCAGCGGCTCGCCGCCGAAGACGACCAGCCGGACGGCGAGCCGGGCATGGTCGGTCTCCAGAAGCTGGGAGAAGGCGGAGGGCGTCTGGCTGAGGACGGTGACCCGCTCGCGCTCCAGCAGGTCGCGGAAGTCCTCGGGTTCGCGGGAGACGGAGTACGGCACGACCACGAGCCGCCCTCCGGTCAGCAGACAGCCCCAGATCTCCCAGACGGAGAAGTCGAACGCACCGGAGTGGAAGAAGGTCCACACGTCGCCCGGGCCGAGACCGTACTCGTCGCGGGTCGCGTCGAGGAGCGCGACGACGTTGCGGTGCGGTACGACGACGCCCTTGGGGCGACCGGTGGAGCCCGAGGTGTAGATGACGTACGCCGGGTCGTCGGGGCCCGTGGCGCCCGGCGGTTCCGCGATGTCGAGCGCGTCACCCGCGTCGAGGAGCGCGTCGGGGGTGACGGGGGTGCCCGCCTCGGCGGGGTGGTCCGCGAGCCGGGTGATCACCAGATCGAGGCCGGCGTCCCGCGCCGTGTGGGCGAGCCGGTCGGCGGGGTAGGCCGGGTCCGTGGGCACGTACGCCGCACCCGCCTTGAGCACGCCGAGCATGGCCACCACGAGTTCGGTGGTCCGCTCCAGGCAGATGCCGACCCGGTCGCCCGGGGCCACCCCGTGCGCCACGAGGCCCCGGGCCAGCCGGCCGGCCAGCCGGTCGAGTTCGCGGTAGGTGAGGGACGTCGTCCCGTCGCCGACCGCCGGGGCGTCGGGGCGTGCGGCGGCCACCCGTGCGAAGGCGTCGCCGAGCCGCTCCGGCACGCCGGCCGGGGTACCGTCCGGCCGGCCGAGGGCCGCGACCCGCTCGCGCTCGACGGCGTCGAGCAGCTCGACGGCGCCGGCGGGTGTCCCGGGGGTCTCGGCGAACTGGCGCAGGACGTGTGCCAGGTGCCGCAGGAACCCCTCGACGGTCTCGGGAGCGAAGTGGCCTCGGCGGTAGGCGGCCCAGAGCCTGCTCCCGGCCCCGACCCCGGTCCCGTCCCCGGCCCCGCGCTCCTCTGCCGCCGCGCGCGGCAGCACGGCGACGGTGAGCGGGAACGGCGGCGCGAGACAGGGCAGGTACTCCCCCGCGTGCGCGGCCGCCGCGGTGGGCTCGATCAGGCCCACGGTCACCGCGCGCTCCGACGGCGGCGGTACGGCGGCACGCAGCGCGGCGAGCGGGATGTCGTCGCGGATCGTGTAGGCGAGGGCGCCACGCCGGTCGCCGGCGACGGTGACGTCACCGGTGGCGCCGTGGCCCTCGTAGCGGTGCAGGGTCAGGGCGAGGGCGGCGAACAGCACGGCCGGGTCCGCGGTGCCCGACGGGTCGTCGGGCAGGTCGAGGGAGCGGGTCTCCCATGTGGTGGCGCCGCGGGTCCCCCCGCCCCAGTCCGGCGCCGGGGCCGCGGCGGGCGGGCGAACGGCCGCACCGGACACGGGACCGGGGTCCTCCCCCGTGAGCAGCGCCTCCACCAGCCGGTCGAGCCCGGCCCGGTCGAGCACCGCGCGGTCGGCGACCACGACCAGGTCCGTGACACCGTCCCGGTAGCGCAGCAGGACGCACCGTACGGCCGCTGTCGGCCGGTTCAGCTCGGCGTTCCGCCGGCGGCGGGCCTCCGGCTCGTCCGAGCGGGCCGCGACCTCCTCCACCCACAGCCGCCACGGGCCCGCCGCGCCCAGGCGGGCGGTCAGCTCGGCGTCGGTCGTCGAACCGTTCGGCCGGACCCGTACGGCGTGGCACTGCTCACCCTCCATGGGGTGTCCTCCCCCTCTTCCGTCAACGTCACGTCTTGCCGGCCGGGCGCCGGTCCCGCGCCTCAGCGCGCGGTGAACCCGCCGTCCACGGTCAGCACCGATCCGGTCACCTGCCGGGCGTCGTCCGAGACGAGGTAGACCACGGCGGCGGCCACGTCCTCGGGTTCGATCAGGGCGTTCATGGGCTGCGCCTCGGTGAACGTCTGCTCGTGCTCGCCCACCCGCACCTCCAGGGCGCGGGCGATCTCGGCGAGCATCCGGCCCTCGGCGGTGGCGTCGTCGCGCACCGAGCCGGGGCACACGGCGTTGACCCGCACCTTGGTGGGCGCGTAGTCGAGGGCCGCGGCCTTCGTCAGTCCGATCAGGCCGTGCTTGGCCGCGACGTAGCCGGCGAAGTGCCGGTAGCCGACCAGACCGGCCGTGGAGGAGACGTTGACGATCGAGCCGGAGCGGCGGGCGCTCATCGCCCCGGCGACCGTACGGATGACCCGGTAGGCGCCCGACAGGTCGACGTCGATCATCAGCGCCCACTCGTCCTCGCGGATCTCGTGCACCGGCTTGCCCGAAGGGGCCGCGATGCCCGCGTTGTTGACGGCGGCGTCGATCCTGCCGAACCGGTCCTCGGCGAGGGCCACGGCGGCCTCCACCGAGGACAGGTCACCGACGTCGCAGGCGGCGGTGAGCACGGTGGCGCCGTGCTTGCGGCACAGCGCGGCGGTGTGTTCCAGCTGGCCGCGGGTGCCCAGCGGGTACGGCACGCCGTCGAGGTCGTCGCACAGGTCCAGGAGCGCGAGGTCGGCGCCCTCGGCGGCGCAGGCGACGGCGGTGGCCCGGCCGAGACCCCGGGCGGCGCCGGTGATCAGGACTGTCCTGCCGGTCAGACGCACAGTTCCTCCGCCGTCCGGTCCAGGTCCTCGGCGAGGATACGGAGCAGCTCCGGCGCCGACCCGGTCAGGTACATGTGGCCGCCGTCGAGCTCCACGGCACAAAAGCCGGCCTCCGTGGTGCGCGCCCACGCCTCGGCCTCCGCGCGGCCGACGAGGGTGTCGGTGCTGCCGCGCAGGCTGGTCACGGGGACCGTGAGCGGCCGGTCGTCGGCCGGCCGGTACGACTCGTGCATCTCGACGTCGGCGCGGAGCGTGGGCAGGATCAGCTCGCGCATCTCCGGGTCCTGGAGGGCCTCGTCGGTGTAGCCGGCGAACTCGTTGACGCGGGCCAGGAAGGCGTCGTCGCCGAGGCCGGTGGCGTGCCGGGAGCGGGGCTCGGCCGGGTGCGGGGAGCCGCTGGCGAAGAGGCGTACGACCGTCACGCCCGGGGTCGCGGTGAGCCGGCGGGTCAGCTCGTACGCGAGGACCGCGCCGAGGCTGTGGCCGAACAGGGCGACGCGGTGCGCCCCCCGGGTGTCACCGAGCGCGGTGAGCAGGCCGGTGAGCAGCCCGTCGGCGGCGGCTGCCGCGTCCCGGTAGGGCTCCTCGTCGATGAGACGCTCGCGGCCCGGCAGCTGGAGCGGCAGGACGTCGAGGCCGAGGGGCTCGGCGAGGCGCTGCCAGGGCCGGAAGAAGGAGGCACCGGCCCCGGCGAAGGGCAGACAGACGAGTGTGGTGCGAGCGGTCATGTCAGTGCCCCTCGGGGGTGCCGGCGGCGAGCCGGGCGTCGTAGGTGACGGGCAGCCTCACCAGTCCGCGGCTGGTGGAATTGTCGAAGAGCCACTCGATCTCCTCGGCGGGCACGGCCAGGCGCAGGCCCGGCAGGCGGCGCAGCAGGGTCGTGAAGGCGATCTGGCCCTCGACCCGGGAGAGCGGCGCGCCGACGCAGAAGTGGGCGCCCTGTCCGAAGGCGAGATGGCGGTTGGCGGTGCGTGTGATGTCCAGCTCGTCCGGGTTCTCGAAGGCCTCGGAGTCCCGGTTGGCGGAGCCCATCAGCAGGTGGACGAAGCTCTCCTTGGGGATGGGGCAGCCGCCCAGCTCCATGTCCTCGGCGGCGACGCGGAGGGTGCCGCGGTACACCGGGGACTCGAAGCGCAGGAACTCCTCGACGGCGGACTCGGCCAGCTCCGGCCGGGTGCGCAGGAGTTCGAGCTGGTCGGGGTGGGTGAGCAGGGCGTGGGTGCCGTTGCCTATGAGGTTGGCGGTGGTCTTGTGCCCGGCGATGATCAGCAGGACGAGGGTGGAGACCAGTTCGTCGTTGGTGAAGCGGTCCTCCTCGTCGGCGGCCCGCACCAGGATGCTCACCAGGTCCTCGCCGAGGTGGGCGCGCCGGTCGGCGAGCAGGTCGATCAGATAGCGTTCGATGTTCTCGCTGGCGTCCTTGAGCTTCTCGTTGGACTCGGCGTCGGGGTACGGGGCGCCGCTGAGCCAGTTGCCCCAGGTGTGCAGCTGCGGCCGGTCCTCGGCCGGGACGCCGAGGAACTCGCAGATGACGCGCATCGGCAGGGCGAAGGCGAACTCCGTCAGGTTCACTTCACCGTGCTCGGGCAAGGCGTCGATGAGCTCGTCGGTGATCTCCTGGATGCGGGGGCGCAGCAGCTCCATCCGGCGCGGGACGAAGGCGCGGCTGACGAGCTTGCGCAGCCGGGTGTGCTCCGGCGGGTCGGCGGTGAGCATGTTGCGCACCAGGACCGGGCTGGAGTCCTTGACGAGGTCGCGGAACCAGGCGGGGGCGTTGTCGACCTTCTTGGACAGCCTCGGGTCGCTGAAGGCCTTGAGCGCGGTCGCGTAGTCGGCGACGACGTAACCCTCGCCGCCCACCGGGTAGTTGATGGCGTGGACCGGGCAGCCGGTGGCGCGCAGCCCGGCGTTGCCGGCGTGGAGGTCGTCGCCCTCGGGGGCGGTGAAGAACTCGGGGGGAAGCTGCTCGGTGATGCGGGGCAGTTCGGTGGTGCGGGGCAGTTCGGTGGTGCGGGGCAGTTCGGTGGTCATCGGGCTTCTCCTTCCTTGTCCGCGGAGGTCTCGTCGGCGGGCGTGGTGCCGGCGGGCACCGTGTCCGCGTACAGCTCCGGGGGGCCGAGCCTGCGGATGCGGGGGCTGAGGGTGGGCAGGGCGGCCAGGCCCGAGACGACGGCCATGGCGGTGAACACCCAGACCGGGCCTGCCTGGTCGAAGATGGTGCCGATGGCGAACACGCCGACCGGGGCGGCGATCATCGACATGAACATCACGGCGCCGAGGACCCGGCCCTGCGCCTTGTCCGGGACCATCGCCGCGAGATAGGCGAGGAACAGGGCGCTGGTGATGGGCCCGCGCAGGAACACGCAGGCGACGATGACGCCGAGCGGGACGAGCCCGGAGACGTTGGCGAGCAGTACGGCGGCCACCGGGCCGATCCACGCGGCGGTCAGGAAGAGCTTGGCCGGTGCGACCTTCTTGATGACCGGGCCCGCGATGAGCGAGCCGACCAGACCGCCGACGCCGGCGATGGACAGCAGCATGCCGGTGTAGCCCGCCGAGGCGCCCCGGCTCTCGGCGGTGGCGATCAGCGCGAGGAAGACGCCCGAGTGGGTGAACGCCATGTTCGAGCCCATGATCCAGACAATCAGCAGCCGCAGGACCGGCTGGCGCGCCAGGATGCGGAAGCCCTCGGCCGTACCGCGCTTCTCCCCCGGGGAGATCTGCTCCACCTTCATCGGCTTGCGGATGAACAGCAGGAGGACCGTGGAGACGAGGAAGCCGATGGAGGCGCTCAGGAACGGGAAGGCGCGCGCCACTCCGAAGAGGGTGCCGCCGATGGGCGGGCCGCCCATGGTCGCGGCGAAGTAGCGGATCTGGTTCTGGGCGGTGGCCTGGGTGAGCTGGGACGGCGGCACGAGCTGCTTGATCGCGGCCAGCCCGGTCGGGTTGGAGATGCCGAGGCAGGCGGCCGAACCCACGGCGACGGCGAAGATGATCGCGGGGTGGGTCTGATCGGCGAAGATCAGGATGCTGAAGAGGCCGAGCAGGACGACCCGGACCACATTGCAGATCATCATGAGCAGCCTGCGGTCCATCCGGTCGGCGAGCGTGCCGCCGGGGATGGAGAGGAGGCTGGCGGTGATGAGCTGGGCCGATCCGACCGCGCCCGCGTAGAAGGCGGAGCCGGTGGACGCCAGGATCAGCAGGGGGTACGCGACCTCCGCCGTCTCCTTCGCGAGCGCGGCGAACGCCTCGCTGGTCCACAGCGCCTGGAAGTCGAGGTTCCGCAGGAGGGGCTTCTCGGCCTTCTCGGCCTGCTCCGGCTGCTGCGCCTTCTCCGGCTGCTCCGCCTGCCCCAGCTGCTCCTGTTCCTTCTGTTCCTCGTCCGCCGCGCTGCCGGGCGGTGTCTGCGAGACCGTCATGAGTCCTTCCTCTCCTTGTGTTCCGCGGCCCGGAAGTCCGCCTTGAGTGCCTCGTCGACGCGCGCGGCCAGCTCGTCCACGTGCGGGGGCCGCAGCATCGACCAGTGGTCGCCGGCGACCGGGACCACGCGCAGCCCCGCCGGGTACAGCCCCGCGAGCCGCCGGCTCAGCCGGGCGGCCGTGCCCGGGCCCGCGTCCGCCTTGAAGAGCACGGCGGGGCAGGTCACCGGGCCGGGCCGGTGGGCCAGTACGGCGGCCTGGCCGGCGAGGAACCGGCGGCGCGCCTCCCGGTCCGCACGGAGCGGCCCGGCGGCCGGCCCCACGCCGAGCAGGGCGTCGAGGCCCGCCCGTACCCCGCCGAGCAGGAAGTCCGGGGCCGCGGCGACGGGCAGCGGCCGTGTGTCGGGCACATAGCCGTCGAGGCTGAACAGCAGGTCCACCGTCCGCCCCTGCCGGATGAGCAGCCGCGCGGTCTCGTGTGCGACCACGGCGCCGAAGGACCAGCCGCCGAGGGTGTACGGACCTTCCGGCTGGGCCCTCAGCAGGGTCCGGGCGTGTGCGGCGGCGAGGGCGCGGACGCTGCCGCCCCCGGGCACGGCCCGCTCCAGGGCCAGCACCGGGCGGTCGTCCGCGGGCGCCAGCCGCGCGGCCAGCTCCCGGTAGGGCAGGGCGTTGCCGAGGGCGTCCGCGACGAGGAGGACGGGGCGTCCGGTGCCCTCCCGCAGGGTGGCCACGCCGGGCGGCGGTGCGTCCTGGACGGGGCCGTCCGGGCCGGGCAGCCGTTGTCCGACGAGCTCGACGAGTCCGGCGAAGGTGCCCTTCCGGGTGAAGTCGGTGACGGAGACCTCCGCGCCCACGCGTTCGCGGACGGCGGTGGTGAGCGCGAGGGCGAGCAGCGACTCCCCGCCGAGCGTGAAGAAGTCGTCCCCGTCGGCCACGGCGGTGACGCCGAGGGTCTGGCACCACACCTCTTCGAGGACGGTCCGCCGGGTTCGGCGTTCGGGTGCCGGGGGCCGGCGGACCGGCTCCGGGCGCGCGGCGCCGTACCGCGCCTCCTGCAGAACCTCGCCCAGGAACGGGTGCGCGGGCAGCGAGCAGCGTGCGGGGCGGCCTCCGTTGCCGGCCCACCGTGCCTCAAGGACCGTCTCCAGGGCGCCGTCGACGCCGAGTTCCCACAGGGCGCCGATCGCGTCGAGAAGCCCGGTCTCGGCGTCGGCGCGCCCGCCGGGGGCGAGCCGTACGGTCCGGTGGCCGGGGTCCCAGCCGGGGGCGGCCCGCAGCGAGCCGGTCATCGAGCCGCCGGGGCCCAGTTCGAGGTAGGTGGTGCAGCCAGCGGCCAGCAGGGTGGCGGTGCCGGTGTCGAGCCGGACCGGCTCGCGCAGATGCGCGGCCCAGTAGCCGGGGGTGGTCGCGGCCCCGGGCTCGGCCCAGACGCCGGTGGTGTTGGAGATGTACGGCAGCCGGGGCGGGCGGAGGGACATCGACGACAGATGGTTCCGCACCGCCTCGGCTGCCGAGTTCATGGCCGGCGAATGGAAGGCTCGCCGGGTGTGGACGGGGGTGACGCGCAGTCCGTTCAGCGCGTCGCCCGCGAGGAGTGCGTCCATGGCGGCCTCGGGGCCCGAGAGCACCGCCGAGCCGTTGCCGCGTACCGCGACGGTGACGGCCGCGTCCGCGCCCGTGCCCGCGCCCGCGCCCGTGGGCAGCCGGCTCTCGACGTCGGCCGGGGCGGCCTCGACCAGAGCCATCCGGCCGGGGGAGGCGTCGCGCATCGCGACGGCCCGCCGGTGCACCAGGCCGACCGCGTCCGGCAGGCTCCACACCCCGGCGAGGGCCGCGGCGGCGTACTCGCCGACGCTGTTGCCGAGCATGGCGTGCGGGGTCACGCCCCACGCGGCCAGCTGGCGCCCGAAGGCGAGGCCCAGGGCGAAGAGGCCGAGCTGCTGGTGGACGGTGTCGGCGTACCAGTCGTCGGCGTCCGGGCCGGCGGACGACGGGACGGTCACGGGGTCGAGGTCCACGCCGCACCGGTCGTACGCGAGGGTGCGGATCTCGTCGAAAGCGGCGCGGAACTCCGGCAGCAGACGGTACGCGGCCTCGCCCGCGGCGCTCTTGAGCGTGCCCTGGCCGGGGAAGAGGAAGGCCACCTTGCCCAGCCGCCGTGTCTCGCCGGGCAGTCCGGCGGCGGCGCTCGCACGCAACGCCTCGGTGGCCCGGGCCGTGTCGTGCGCGACCACGGCCCGGCGGTGCCGGTGGACCCGGCGCCCCGCCAGCGTCCGTGCGACGGCGTCGAGTTCCGGGTCGGCGGCCGGGTCCGCCCCCGCCTCCGCCCCCGCCGCGTCGGCGAAGTGCTGCGCCAGCGCGTCGCCCAGGCCCGCCAGCGCCTCCGTGCTCCCCGCCGACAGCGCCAGCAGCTCCGGCCCGGCGGCCCGCGGCCCGGCGGACCGGCGACGGACGGCCGGTGGCTCGGTCAGCACCGCGTGCGCGTTGGTCCCGCCCACGCCGAACGAGCTGACCGCACCGGCCCTCGACTCCTGTTCCTCGCCGGGCTCCCACGGCTCGAACCGCTCCGTCACCCGGAACGGTGAGCGCTCCAGGTCGAGCAGCGGGTTGGGGGCCGTGTAGTGCGCGGTCGGGTAGATCTCCCGGTGCTCCAGCATGAGCGCCGTCTTGATCAGACCCGTGACACCGGCGGCCGCGCCGGTGTGCCCGACCTGGCCCTTGACGGCGCCGAGCGCGCACCAGCCGGTGTCCCCGCTCGCCGCCCCGAAGACCTCGGTGAGCGCCTGCACTTCGATGGGGTCGCCCAGCCGTGTGGCGGTGCCGTGCGCCTCCACGTGCCCGATGGCGGTGGGGGCCAGACCCGCGGTGTCCAGGGCCGCGCGGACGACCTCGCTCTGGCCGGTGGCGGAGGGCGCGGTGTACGCCATCTTGTCCGCGCCGTCGTTGTTGACCGCCGTACCGGCGATGACGGCGGCGATCCGGTCGCCCTCGCGTACGGCGTCGGCGAGCCGCTTGAGGACGACCACGCCCACGCCCTCGCTGGGCACGGTGCCTGCGGACCGGGCGTCGAACGGACGGCAGTACCCGTCCGGCGCGAGGATTCCGCCGGGTTCGAAGAGGTAGCCCCACTCGCCGTCGGGCATCACGGTGACGCCGCCCGCGAGAGCCGCGTCGCACTCGCCGCCCAGCAGCGCCCGTACCGCGAGGTGGACGGCGGTCAGCGACGTGGAGCAGGCGGTCTGCACGGTGAGGGCGGGCCCGCGCAGGCCGAGCTTGTACGCCACGCGGGTGGCGACGAAGTCCTTCTCCCGCCCGATGTGCCGGGCCAGTTCGCCCAGTTCGGCGTCGTCGCGGCCCGGCCCCGCGCGGTCGGCGCCCGCGTAGACGCCGATCCGGCCGGGGAACCGTACGGGGTCGAGGCCGGCGTCGTCGACGGCCGTGGCCGCGCACTCCAGGAAGACCCGCTGCTGCGGGTCCATCGCCGCCGCCTCCGCCCGGCTGTACCGGAAGAAGGACCAGTCGAAGCGGCGGGAGTCCTCGATGACGCCCATGGCCGGTACGAAGTTGTCCCGGCCCGCGTACGCGGGGTCCACCCCTCGGCGGAGCAGCTCCTCGCGGCCGGGGCGGCTGATGCCGTCCCGGCCGGCCCGCAACAGTGCCCGGAAGGCACGGACATCACGCGCGCCGGGCAGCCGGCAGGCCATCCCGACGACGGCGACGGCGCCCTCGTCGGGGGGCACCGCGGTGCCCCGGACGGGAGAGAGGGGCATGTCAGGCTTCTCCGCCCAGATCGACGTACAGGTGGTCGAGGCCGACGTAACTGAGGTTGGGACCCCACACGGCGGCCTCCTCGGACAGCCGGGCGTGCGGGAACCGCGCGGCCAGCCGGCGCAGCAGGACGGCCGCCTCCAGCCGGGCCAGCGGGGCGCCCACGCAGTAGTGCGGCCCGTGGCCGAAGACCAGGTTCCGGTCCCCGGCCGCCGGTGCGGCGGCGCCGGTGACCGGGCAGGCCGCCGGTGCCCCGGCCTCGTGGACGGCCTCGTCCAGCGGCCCCTGACCGGTGAGGCTCACCAGCACCAGGTCCCCCTGGCGCAGCCGCGCCCCCGCGAACTCCTGGTCGTACGCGACGACCCGGCCCAGATGCCGCAGCGGCGGCCTGCCGACCAGCACCGTTTCCACGAGCCCGGTCACCGCGCCCGGTTCGTCGCGGACGACGGTCTCCCACAGCGCGCGGTCGCCGAGCGCGGTCAGGACCGTGGAGCCGAGCAGCGAGGCGGTGGTCTCCAGGCCGCCGAACAGGCACATGGCCCAGGTCGCGGTGGTCCGGGCCTGGTCCTCCGGCGTGTCGGTGGGGAACCCGTCCAGGGCCCGGGCGCCGGCGAGCGCCTCGGACATCTCCACCATGACCCGGTGGGCGGCCCGCGCGTAGTCGCGGCGGTACATGGCGCCGATGAACAGCGACAGGGTCCGCGACCACTCGTGCAGCACGGGCGGGGGTACGCCGATCCCGACGACGTGGGCCATGACCTTGCCGGAGACGCCCTCGGCCACGGCCGGCACGAGGTCCTGCGGAGCGGTCCCCGCGGCGAGTCCGGTCAGGCACTCGTCCGTGATCTCCTCGACGCGCGGCGCGAGCGACCGTACGTACGAGGCGGAGAACACGCGCTGGACCGGGCGCCGCAGCGCCGTGTGCTCGGGGGCGTCGGCCTGGACGAACCACAGGCGCAGGAACTCGGTGAGCTCCCGGTACTCGGCGCGGGCCGCGTCCGACATGTAGAGCTGGAAGGAGCGCTCGAAGGTCCCGGAGGCGAAGCCGGGATGGCTGAGGACCCGCAGGGCCAGGCGCGGATCGGCCACGACCCAGCAGTCCAGTCCCTCGTCCCACTCCGGCGGCCGCACGCCGTCCGCGAGGGACGGCGGCGGGACCGGCACCGCGGCGGCGGTCACCGCTGCGTGGCCTTCTCGGCGAGCGCGATCAGACCGGCGGGCGTGGGCGACAGCAGGAAGTCCCGCAGCCGTACGTTCACGCCCAGCTCCCGCTTGACCTCGCGCATGAGGCGTACGGCGCCGAGGGAGTTGCCACCGATCATGAAGAAGTCGGTGTCCTCGGCGACGTCGGTCACGGGCTCGCCCTCGATGACGGCGGCGAACAGCTCGGCGACGCGCTCCAGGTCCAGCCCGGCCGGGGCCGCGGCGGCCACGGGCTCCTCGACGGCCGGGGCGGGGGCGGCGGCGGACCGCCTGGCCGACCCGGCCACGGCGACCAGCGCCCGCCGGTCCACCTTGCCGTTGGCGGTCACCGGCAGCCGGTCCACCACGGCCCACAGGTTCGGCACCATGTAGGACGGCAGCGTCTCGGTGAGCAGTTCGCGCAGCGCGACCGCGTCGACGGCCGCACCCGGCATGAGGACGACGGCGGCCACGAGGCGCTTTTCGGCACCCTCTCCGTCGGTCACGACCACCACGGCGTCCTGCACCTCGGGATGCCCGGCGAGCACGTCGCTGACGGCGCTCAGCTCGACCCGGTAGCCGCGCAGCTTGACCTGGTCGTCGGCGCGGCCGAGGAAGCGGAGGCGGCCGCTGGTGTCGACCCTCACCAGGTCGCCGGTGCGGTAGAGGCGCTCGGGCACGTCCGGGGACAGGTGTCCGAACACCCGGGCCGTCTCCGCCTCGTCGCCGAGGTAGCCGTCGGCCAGGCCGTCACCGCCGGTGTAGAGCTCGCCGACCGCGCCGGGCGGGAGCTGACGGCGGCGGGCGTCGAGGACGTAGACGCGGGTGCCGGGCACCGGGCGGCCGATGGGCAGCGGTCCGTCCACGTCCTCCGCCCGCGCCACCGAGTGGGTGGTGGTGAAGGTGGTGTTCTCGGTCGGGCCGTAGCCGTTGGTGACGACGATGCCGGGGTGCCGGGCCAGCAGGCGGGCGGTGTGCTCGTGGGGCACCACGTCGCCGCCGGTCAGCAGCTGGCGCAGGCCGCCGAGGGAGTCCGCGGCGAACTCCTCGACCAGCCGGAAGAGTCCGGCCGTCAGCCAGGCGACGGTGACCCCGCGCTCCTTGAGGAAGGCGGCCAGCTCGGTCGGCGCGGCGAGGCCGGCCGGGTGCACCTCGAGGGCGGCGCCGGTGAGCAGGGCACCCCACAGCTCCAGCGTGGAGGCGTCGAAGGACAGCGGGGAGAGCCGCAGCATCCGCTCGCCGGTGCCGAGGCGGACGTAACCGGCCTCGTGGACCAGGCGGATGACGGCCCGGTGCGGGACGCACACGCCCTTGGGCTGCCCGGTGGAGCCCGAGGTGAAAGCGACGTACGCCAGGCGCGCCGGGTCGGCGGGCGGGGTGGGCACGGCGGCGGCCGGACCGGGCCGCCAGCCGGGCTCCCAGGTCGCGACGGCGGGCACGCCGAGGCCGGCGAAGCGTGCGGCGACCGGGCCGGTGACGGAGCCCGTGAGGGCGGCGACGGGCCGGGCCCGGTCCAGGATCTTGCCGAGATGGCTGTCGGGCAGCGCCGGGTCGATGCCGACGTACGCGGCGCCCGCCCAGGCCACGCCGAGGACGGCGACGGCCTCGGCGACCGAGCGCTCCACGCCCACCAGGACCCGGTCCCCCGGCAGCACGCCGGCGGCGAGCAGCAGACGGGCCTGTTCGGCGGCGGCCTCGGCGAGCCGGCCGTACGTCAGGGTGTGCTCGGCGTCGCGGACGGCGACGGCATCGGGCGTGCGCGCGGCCGCCTCGCGGAAGAGGGCGTCGAGTGAACTCACGGGGAAGTCCCGGCCGCTCGCGTTGATCTCCTCCAGGAGCGCACGGCCCTCGTCGGAGATCCCCCGGACGTCCTCCACCCGGGCGTCGGGGTCGTCGGCGAGCTGGGCGACCGCGGCGCGGAAGTCGACGACGAACGCCTCCGCCTCGGCCTGGTGCCAGACGCTCGTCGCGTACTCCAGGTGGCCGGCGTACGACGGATCGGCATGGCCGATGAGCATGGTCAGGTCGAACTGGGAGCCACCGCCGTGGGCCTCCTCGATGCGGACGCGCAGCGGTCCCGCGGTCAGTTCGCGCGGCACGAGCTGGTCGTGCATGCCGAAGCAGACCTGGACGAGCGGGTGGCAGCCGAGGCTGCGCTCGACGCCGAGGCGGGCGACGAGCTCCTCGAAGGGCAGGTCGCCGGCGTCGATGGCGGCCGCGAGCGAGCGGTGGACGCCGCGCAGGAAGGCGGCGACGTCGAGGTCGTCGGCCACGTCGATCCGTACGGGTACGAGGTTGCCCGTGACGGCGATGAGCCGGCGCAGCTCGGAGCTGCCGCGTCCGAGCAGGGGCACGCCCACCAGGAGGCTGTGGACTCCGGTACGGCGGGCCAGCGTGAGGCCGAAGGCGCCGAGCAGGAAGGCGTACGGGGTGATGCCGAGGGCGCGGGCCCGGGCGGCGACGCGCTCGGTGACGGCCGGGCCGAGGTCGAGGCCGAGGCGGTCGCCGGCGCCGTCCTGGACGGCCGGGCGCTGCCGGTCGGCGGGGAGTTCGAGGACGGACGGCACCCCGTCGAGACGGGCGCGCCAGAACGCGGTCTGGTCGTCCCAGACGCCCCGGGCCTCGGCCTCCCCCTGGTGGCGGCGCAGGGCCGCGAGCGGGGTGCCGAGGTCGCGGGGGACGGCCTGTTCGGCCGCGGTGCCCAGCTCGGTGTACGTCTCCAGGAGCTCGCGCAGCAGCCGGCCGACGGCGTGGCCGTCGAGGACCATGTGGTGCGCGGTGAGGACGAGGGCGCTGCGCTGGTCGGAGACGTCGGCGGGGGCCCAGTAGCCGAACCGGTAGGCGGGGGCGGCGGCCAGGTCGAAGGGCTCGCGGCTGAGGCCGGAGTCCTGGCGGCGGACCTCGTTCTCGAAGGCCTCGGCCGGGCCGGTATAGGTGTGCTCGACGAGCTCGGGGGTGTAGGAGGGCAGGATCTCCTGGACCACGCCGCCGTCGGTCTCGCGCAGGACGGTCCGCAGTCCCTCGTGCCGGGCGACGGTGGCGTGGATGGCCTTGGCGAGCACGTCGCGGTCGAGCCGGCCGCCGTCGGTGAAGCAGCGGAAGACGAGGTTGTACGGGGAGCCGCCGGCCACCTGCTCGATCAGCCACATGCCGCGCTGGGCGGGGGTGAGCGCGTGCCCGGCCGGGCCGCCCGGGTCGTCGGCGGGGGCGTCGGGCTCGGTGGCGGTGACGGATGTGGCGCCGTCGAGGACCCGGGCGAGCGGGGCGTCGCCGAGCAGGTCCATGATCGCCACGCGCAGTCCGAGCTCCTCCCGCAGGACGGCGGCGAGGCGCATGGCGCACAGCGAGTCGCCGCCGAGGGAGATGAAGCTCTCGTCGCCGAAGGCGTCGGGGCCGTCCGGGAGGTCCAGGAGCCCGGCGGCCAGTGAGCGGGCCGTCATCGGGCGGCTCCGCCCTGGGTGCGGGCGGCGGCGAGGAGCGCGGCCCGGTCGCCGGCGGCGGGGGCGGCGGCCGGCTCGGCCGCGGCGGCTATGAGTTCGGCCTGGCTGCCGACCGTGGGCGAGCGGAACAGGTCCATGGTGCGGACCTCGCGGCCGGAGGCCTGGCCGAGGCGCTCGACGAGGAGGACGAGGAGCAGCGAGTCGCCGCCGGACTCGAAGAAGCTGATGTCGTCGGCGACGTCGTCGGTGTCCAGGACCTCGCGCCAGATGGAGCGGACGAGTTCGAGGCGCGCGGCCGGGTCGTCCAGGTCGACGGCCGGAGCGGTGGCGGTGGGACGTACGGACTCTTCGAGCACGGGATTCTCCGGGAAGGTGGCGAGGTCCACGGCGCTGCACCGCAGAGCGTTGAGGAAGTGCTGGACGTCGCCGGTGCCGAACACGTTGACCGGATAGTCCAGGGACAGCGCGAGCCGTCGTCCGTCGGGCGTGTCCTCCAGGCGGACGAACAGGGCCAGGTCGTACTTGATGAACATCGGGTCGAGCGGGCGCAGCCGCCCGGTGACGCCGGGGGCGAGGTCCAGGGACCGGGGCGCCTCGTCGAGGTTGACCAGGACCGGCGACAGCGGCGGCCACAGGGCGTCGCGGTCGGGGTTGAGGGCGGCGGACACCGCGTCCAGCGGCACGTCGCTGTCGACGAACGCCTCCATTCCGCTGACACGTACGCCGGCGAGCAGGTCGTGCCAGGTGTCCTCGGGGCCGACCGTGACCCGGAGCACCACGGTGGTCATGAACATCCCGATCACGTCCGCGGTGGCGGGGTCGTCCCGCCCGGGCCAGGCGAAGGCGATGAGGAAGTCGCGCTGCGGGCCGGTGCGGGCGAGGGCGGCCGCCAGGAGCGAGACGCCGGCCATGAAGGGGGTACAGCCCTGCCGGGCGGCCACCGCCATGGCCCGCGCGGTCGTGCCGGGGTCGAGGGAGGTGGTGAGCGTGGCGCCGAGCAGCGATTCCGCGGACCCGTCGATGGGGGTACGGGGGAAGGGGAGCCGGACCCCGGCGGGTGCGCCGCGCAGCCGGTCGACGACTTCGGCGACCTGCTCGGCGATCTCCTCCGGGTCGCGCTCGGCGACGACGGAAGCGGGGTGCGGCGGTGTGCTCAGCCGTGGCTCGGCCCCGTCGACGGCCGCCCGGTAGAGGGTGCGGACGTCCTCCAGGAGCATGCCGCGGGAGACCCCGTCGAAGACGATGTGGTGCACGTTGAGCACGAGCAGGGTGCGCTCGGCTCCCAGGCGGATGATCTCGGCGCGGGCGGGTGCGTCCTGGGCGAGGTCGAACGGCGCGGCGCTCAGCGCCCGTACCAGGTTGTCGACCTCTTCCCCGGTCCAGCCCTCCGCCTCGGCATCGAGGAAACCGGGCTCGGCCGGCGGGCCGTCGGTGCGGTACTCGACCTGGCGGCGTTTGACGTCGAGCCGGAAGCGGGCCCGGAGCGAAGGGTGCCGGGAGAGGGACCGGCCGACCGCCGACACGAGGGCCCGGTGGTCCACGGGGCCGGTGAACTCGACGACCGTGGGGACCAGTTGGGTGGGACGCAGCAGCTCGTCCCGGTCCAGGACCCACATGCCTTGCTGCACCCGGGTGGCCGGGTACCAGACGTGTCCGGCCGGTGACGTACCGTGCGGTGCCGCGGGCAGCACGAATGGACCCCCGAAATCTGCGGAAGGGACGGACTGGAGAACGGACCGGTGAGGACTCAGCCCCACTGGGAGTCGGCGGCGGTGCCGGGCACCGCGGGGGCGACGCCGCTGGAGACGGCCGCGCCCCACTGGGAGTCGGCGACGACGGCGGTGGCCGGGGCGTCGGTGGCCGGGGCGGCGAGGGCGGTCAGGCCCGCGGTGGCCGTGACCGTCAGGGTGAGAGCGGCGAGAAAGCGGACGGAAGTGCGCTGGAGCATCTTTCTACCTTTGCTTTCCTACGTGGTCAGAAAGTTGGTCCGCGTGGTTCAGACCAGGGTGGTTCCCCAGCCGAAATCTTGCGTCGTCTTTGCGTGTCAGGTCTTGGGGATCCGAGAGGATGATCCTGCATTGCGTAAACCAGCAGGGGGGAAAATGTGCACGAGGGCGGACATAGCGAGTGCGGGAAGCGCGGGTCGGACGGTCGAGATCTGCGCGGACGGCCTTCAGTACTACTCGGACGCACTGCAGGACCGGTCGACGCCCGATGAGTGTCCGCGCTGCCTGCTGGACCTCGGGCTCGTCCAGCGGCTGCCGGACGGGGCGCTGGCCCCGATCCCCCCGCGGCTGGCGGCCGACACGCAGATGGACCAGATGGAACGCGCCATCGAGGAGAAGCAGAACACCCTGTCGGCCATGCGGGCCGCCATCGCCCAGGCGCAGGAGATCTATCTCAACAGTTACGGCAAGGGCGATTCGCATCTGATCCGCGTGGTGCAGGGCGCCAACGCGATCAGCGCCACTCTCTCGGCGGCCGTGCACGCCTGCCAGGAGGAGCTGCTGACGGCACAGCCCGGCGGCGGCCGGCCCCGGGAACTGCTCGACAAGGCGCTCGCCAGCGACCTCGAAGCGATCGGGCGGGGGGTGTCGCAGCGGACGATCTACCAGCACACGATCCGCTCGCACCAGCCCACGCTCACGTACGTCGAGCGCATCGCCGGGGCGGGCGGCGAGGTGCGGACGCTGGACGAGCTCTTCGACCGGCTGATCGTCTGCGACCGCAAGATCGCCTTCATCCCCGATCCCAGCTCGGAGCGCAGCGAGATCGCGCTCGCCGTGGAGCATCCGGGCGTGGTCCGGTATCTGGTCGGCGTCTTCGAGCACGCCTGGCAGCGGGCGACGCCGGTGCGCAACTTCCCCAGCACCCGGCTGCCTCCGCTGCTGACGGACGAGGTGCGCCGGACGATCCTGCGGCACATGGTCAACGGCCATACGGACGAGGCGATCGCGTCCCGGCTCGGTATGAGCACCCGCAGCGTGGCCAACCACATGCGGTGGGCGGCGGAGCTGTTCGGCAGCCGCAGCCGGGCGCAGCTGGCGTACCTGATCGCCAAGAGCGGCTTCCTGGACGACGTACCGGAGTGACGGGGCGACAGGGCCCGCGCGGGAGACGGCTTCACCTTCCCTCCGGCGTCCTGTACGTTGTGCACACAGCACCCTTCCCCGCGCGGCCTCACCCGGCCGTCGCGCCGCGCAGACCGGCTGGTTCCCCGTCGCGCCACGCTGGGCCCCGCCCCGGGTCGTGATCCCGGTGGTACGTGCCCCGTCTCTCCTTTCGTGCGCCCCGCGCCGTGCTCTCAGCGCGGTGCGGGCCCGCACGTCATGGCGCGTTCCCACCGCCCGCCCCGGCGAAAGGAAGACGGGCCTTGACCGTCCACTCCGCATCCGTCCCCGGCGTACCGCCGCTCGCGCCCCCGCCCGGCTGCCCGATGCACGCGGCGGCGGCCGGCCCGGCCGCCGCCTTCGACCTGGTCGACCCGCGCCTCTACAGCGACGGGGACCCGCATCCGCTCTGGCGCCACATGCGCTCGCTCGGCACACTGACCCGTCACGAGGTCGACGACGAGCGCTGGTTCTGGAACATCGTCCGCTTCGACGACTCCGACCGGGTGCTGCGCGACACGGCGACCTTCACCTCCGAGCGCGGCACCATGCTCGACCTGCTGGGGCTCGACGACCCGGCCAGCGGCAAGCAGCTCGCGGCCACCGACCCGCCGCGCCACACCGAGATGCAGGGCCGGCTCAAGAAGGCCCTGGCCGTCAAGTCCGTCGACAAGCAGCGCGAGATGATCCGCGACCTGGTCGTGCCGCTGATCGAACCGCTCGGCGACGGCGGCACGTTCGACTTCGCCCAGGCCATGCTCGCGATGCCGATGTCGGTCACCGGGACGATGATGGGGCTGCCCACCGCGGACTGGGCGTGGCTCAACCGGCTCACGACCGTGTGCATCGCCGCCGACGACCCCGAGTACCAGGACCCGGGGGGCCGGGAGGCCACCCTGAAGGTGGCTCATCGCGAACTGTTCGCCTACTTCCAGGACTTGGTCCGCTTCCGCCGCAACAACCTGGGCGACGATCTGCTCAGCGTGCTGATCTCCACCGAGTTCGAGGGCCGGCACATGGCGGCCGACGAGATCGTGGCCAACTGCTACAGCCTGCTGCTCGGCGCGAACGTCACCACTCCGCACGCGCCGAACTTCGTCATGGCCGAGTTCATCGAGTCGGGCGTCCTCCAGGACTGGGCCGCACACCCCGAGCTGGACGCCACCGCTCTGGAGGAGTCGCTGCGCTGGGCCTCCCCGGTCAACCACTTCCTGCGGTACGCCACCCGCGACGTGGAGATCCGCAACACCCGGATCAGGGCCGGGGACGCGGTGGTCGTCTGGCTGGGCTCCGCCAACCGCGACGACCGGGTCTTCACCCACGGCGGCGAGTTCGACATCCGGCGCAAGCCGAACAAGCACCTCGCCTTCGGCATCGGACCGCACTACTGCATCGGCCACAGCGTCGCCCGGGTCACCCTCAAGACCCTCTTCCACGAGCTGTTCACCCGGTTCGAGGACTTCCGGCCGGCCGGGCGGCCCGAGCGGCTGCGGTCGAGCTTCGTCTCCGGCTACAAGCACATTCCGCTCACCGCCCGGCGGGCGCGCGGCGGCGACGGGCGGGCGGGGAGGACCGCGTGACGGCCCCGGCCGGAGCCCGGCGCCGGGTCGCGGCCCCGCCGACCGGGACGCGGTGGCTGCGCCGGTTCCACACCGCGCCCGCCGGCGCCCCGCGCCTGCTGGTCTTCCCGCACGCGGGCGGCAACGCCTCGTACTTCCACCCGTTCTCCAGCGCCCTGGCGGACCGCGCCGACGTGCTCGTGGTGCAGTATCCGGGCCGTCAGGAGAGGTTCGGCGAGCCGTGCGTGGAGTCGCTGCACGAGCTGGCCGACCTGGTGACCGCCGAGCTGGTCCAGGACCGGACATCCCACCTGGACCGGCCGTTCGGCGTCTTCGGGCACAGCATGGGCGCCTCCCTCGCCTTCGAGGTGGCCTGCCGGCTGCGCGACGCCGGTTTTCCGCCCGCCGCCCTCACGGTCTCCGGCCGGCGCGCGCCGTCGATCCCCGCGCCGGGTGCGGTGCACCTGGCCGACGACGATCTGCTCGTCGCGGACATGAGGCTCCTCGGCGGCACGGACGGGCAGATGCTCGACAACCCGGAGCTGCTGGCCGCGATCCTGCCCGCCGTCCGCAGCGACTACGTGGCCACCGAGACCTACCGGTTCCGCGGCGCCACCCCGCTGGACTGCCCCGTCACGGCGCTGATCGGCGACGCCGACCCCCGGGTCGACGAGCCGCAGGCGCTGGCCTGGCGCGCCCACACCACCGGCGCCTTCCGCCTGCGCGTCTACGCGGGCGGCCACTTCTACCTCCGGCCCCATCTGGACGCCGTCGTGTCCGAGCTGTGCGCCGGTCTGCCGGCCACCGGGGCGGACACCCCGGAGATCACCCCCATCCGAAAGGACCCGTCATGAAGTACCGCGTCATCGGAAGCTCGCCCGAGACCCGCCGCGAGGTCAGTGTGCTGAGTCTCGGCGCCATGACCTTCGGCACGATCGTCGACGAGGCCACCTCCTTCGCGATCCTCGACCGGTTCGCCGAGGCCGGCGGCACGTTCATCGACACCTCCAACAACTACGCGTTCTGGGTGAACGGCACCCAGGGCGGGGAGAGCGAGGAGCTGGTCGGCCGCTGGCTGAAGAGCCGGGGCATCGGCGACCGGATCACCATCGCCACGAAGCTGGGTGCCCGCCCCAACCAGCCCACCACGGGCTTCAGCCGGGACGTGGAGGGCCTGTCCGCCAAGGTGATCCGCGAGTCCTCGGAGCGCAGCCGCGAACGCCTCGGCATCGAGAGGATCCACCTGCTGTACGCGCACATCATGGACGAGAACACGCCGCTGGAGGAGACCGTCCAGGGCTTCGCCGACGTGGTCGCCGACGGTGTGGCCGGGCTTCTCGGCGCGAGCAACCACTGGGCCTGGCGCGTCGAGCGCGCCCGCGCCCTCGCGGCGGCGGCGGGCGTGCCCGGCTACGAGGTGCTCCAGCACCACCACAGCTATCTGCGTCAGCGCACCGACATCCCGAGCCTGCGCTCGCCCGACGGCAACCAGGGTCTGGTGAGCGGCGACCTGCTCAGCTACCTGCGCGCCAACCCGGAGCTGACGCAGGTCTCGTACTCTCCGCTGATCTCGGGCGCGTACGTACGGGACGACAAGCCGCTCGGCGCCGGTTTCGAGCACGCGGGCACCGAGCCGCGTCTGAAGGCGGTCCGCGAAGTGGCGGCGGAGACCGGCGCCACCGTCAACCAGGTGGTGCTCTCCTGGCTGATGGGCGGCGACATCCCGGTCCTCCCCCTGGTCGGCGCCTCCTCGGTGGCCCAGCTGGACGAGAACCTGGGCGCGGTCGACCTCGATCTGACGGCGGAGCAGCGGGAGAAGCTCGACTCCGTGAACTGAGAACGAGCCGCCCGCCAGATCTCTTTAGTGCTCAACTGACCATCGTACAAAGGTAGTTGATCCACGTACCGGCTCCCCGCGAGCAACCCCCGCCCGTCCGTCCCGCGTCTGTCCGGATGAACGCGCGCGCCCGCACGCAAGGGAGCGCGGGCCGGAGTGAATCCACGGGAAGGACAGCAGAGCGCGATGGGACAGACCGAGTCCAGCCCCGAGCAGGCGAGGCAGGAAGGCAAGGGCGCGTCCGGGACGTTGTTCGACGCGTTGTGGGGGGTCCCGATCGTCTTCGCCCTCCTGTCGGCCCTGGTGTACATCAAGGCCGACAACGACGACTGGGAGCTCGGCAGGGAGCTGGCCTGGTGGGCCTATCTGGCCGGCTGGGCCCTGGTGGTCCTGACGGCCGGGTGGGCGGCGGCCACGCGCAGGAAGCCGAAGTGGTCGACCGCCCTGACGGGTGTGGCGCTGCTGGTCGCGGCCGGCGTGCTCCAGTTCGCGGCCAACGGTGATGCCGCTCCCTGGAGTTGAGCGGCACGACGCCGGGCGCTTCGACGCGCGGGCCCCGTACGCGGTTGCGTACGGGGCCCGTTCGCGTGGCGGGGCGGCCGGTGGGCGCCGGGACATCAGACCTTCGGGCATCGCCCGAACGGCCGGGGCCGCCCCCTCGGCGAACCGGCGTACGGCCAGTCACCTCCCCGTCTTCGCCCGGACGGCGCCCGCACCCCGCCGGCATCCGCCAACTAGCTTGGAATTCAACGGAATTACCCATGCCGACACTGCCCCGAGCCTTGTGTAGGGTCCCGATCGAGGCGGACGGGGAACGCGACAGCCAGCCGCATTCCCGCCGGCCGCGTCATCACGGGGAACACGGGGAAAGGTAAGAGCTGATTTGTCATACGTCAGAGGACCAGAGAACGCGGGTGAACCTGATCAGGCACAACGGCCCTTCGTGAGGTGGCGGCCGGCCGCTCCGGGGGACATGGACGCCATCGCCGGCCTCACACCGCGAGAACGCGAAGTGCTGCTGTTGCTGTCCGCGGCGGCCTCCAACCGCGAGATCGGCCGCCGCCTCGGCATCGCCGAACGCACGGTCAAGGCGCACCTGACCAACGTCATGACCAAGATCAAGGTCACGTCGCGCACCGAGGCCGCACTGTTCGCCTACGCCCATCACCGGCAGATCGCCGCCGTCGGCACCTCCTGCACCGCCTGAGCCCACCGGACGCCCCCGGGACGCGCATGTGCCGCGCCCCGGGGGCGTCCTCGGGCGTCCGGGCGGGCGTCAGCCGGTCCGTCGTCCGTACACCGCGTGCCCGGCAACGGCCACCGCCGCGGTGAACGCCACGAACACCGCGCCGCCGAGCAGTCCCTGGGCGGTGGCGCCCTCGGAGAGCATCGTGCGGCCGGCGGCGAACGGTAGCCAGTCGGCCACCGCCGACAGGTGCGGTCCCGGGATACGGGCCAGCCCGGCCGCCAGGAGGCGCTCTCCGGCGGGGGCGGCGAGGAACAGCACCAGCACCGGTCCGACCCGGTTGCGCAGCAGCGCCGACACCGCCGTGCACAGCGTCATCCAGCACGCCGTCCACAGGGCCAGCCGTAACGCCGCCGCCAGCAGCCGTACCCACAGCGGCTGGGGAAAGCCCTCGGCCACGGCCACCAGCGCCAGGCCGCCCACTTCGAGCAGGGCCGTCAGTACGGACACCACGGCGCCGATCGCCGCGCCCACCGCGCTCTTGGCCCAGAACGCGTACGAACGGGACGCGGCGGTGAGCCAGCTGGTGCGGGCCGCGCCGCGCGTCAGCTCCGCCGACACCGGGCCGGTCGCCAGGACCATCAGGAAGAAGCCCAGGGCCGGCATCTGCGTCAGGCTCGGGCTCCACTGCACCGACTCCACGAGGGAGGGGTCGGTGAGGTCCTTGGCGGTCGCGACGAACGGCGCCGCGACCGGCACCCACAGCGCGAGGGCCGCGATCACGCCGAGCACGATCCAGGTGGAGCGCAGGGCGCCCAGGTTGCGGACCTCGTAGCGGCAGGCGCGCCACCAGGCTTGTGTCCTGGGCGGGTTGAGGTCCGCCGCCGGCTCCGTCGCCGCCGGCTCCGTCGCTTCCATCATCGGTGTGCCGCTCATGCGATCTTGAACTCCTCGTGCGCGATGGTCAGATAGAAGTCCTCAAGGGTGGGCCGGGTCTCCGTCAGCAGGAACAGCGCGATGCCCTCCTCCAGGCACAGCCGCGCCAGCTTCTCGCGGCCCACACCGGTGAGGTCGGCCGTGTCCGGTCCGGTCCGGCGCGGTACGAAGCCGTGCCGGCCGGCCAGCGCGGACAGCCTCTCCATGTCGCCGGGGGCCAGCTGCACCTGTACGACCGCCTGCCTGTCGGCGTAGGCGAGCAGGTCGCTCATGGGGGCCTCGGCGACGACCCGGCCCTGGGACAGGACGGCGACGTGGTCGGCCATCTGCTGCATCTCGGCCAGCAGATGACTGGAGACCAGGACCGCCGTACCGGCGTCGGCCAGGGTGCGCAGGAAGTCGCGCAGCCAGCGGATGGCGTGCGGGTCGAGGCCGTTGGCGGGCTCGTCCAGGATGAGCACGCGGGGTGCGCCGAGCAGGGCCTGCGCGATCCCGATCCGTTGCGACATGCCCAGCGACAGGGACGCCAGCCGGCTGGAGGCGGCCTCGCGCATGCCGACCTGTTCGAGGAGTTCGTCCACCCGCGCGTCGGGCACGCCCGCGCCCGCGGCGACCATCCGCAGATGGCCGCGCACCCGGTGCCTCGGATGTCCTCCGACACCGCCGAAGGCCGCCCCCACCACATGGGAGGGGGCCCGGAATTCACCGAGCGGACGGCCGAGGAACAGCGTGTGGCCCCGGCTCGGCAGCAGTCCGAGCATGGCGCGCAAGGTGGTCGTCTTCCCGGCCCCGTTGGAGCCGACGAATCCGGTGACGGACCCTGCCCGAAGGTCCAGCGTCACACCCCTCAGCACCTGCTTCTTTCCGAAATCGCGTGTCAGGTCACGCACTTGGACAACCACGTCGTTCATCGCACCTCATTCATGACGGAAATCGTGAGGCGACAGCCCGGGCGGCAAGACGCCTTTCCCGAACGGGAGGTTGCCTCTTCCCGCACGGAGGGAACACTCGGGCGTCGCACCAAATCCGGGGGCCTGAAGGTCGCATGCCTGAAAGTCGCATGCCCGAAGATCCGATGGAACCCCTCACCCCCGAATCGCCAGGATGCACAAGGCGGCGAACGCACAAGCTCCCGCGCTCACCGCTTCATTCGTCCACAGCCGACTTGGGGGAAATTTCCCGTGAATCGCAAACTCCGTCTGACGGCCGCATCGGTGGTCGCGGCGGTCGCCCTCGGTTTCGCCGCCCCGGCGGCCGACGCAGCGACCCAGCACCGTCCCGCGCCGGTCGCCGCCACCCAGACGATCCAGACCGGCAGCAACGCCCAGGCCCGTTCCCTGGTGACCCTGCTGCGGTCCGAGGGCATCACCGCCCACGCCGTCGGCCAGACCTCCGCCGTCGCGGTCGAGGGCGGCTACGGCACCCAGGGCACCGCCGGCGTGGTCCTCAAGGCCTGGAAGCTCCTCAAGAAGGTGCCCGGCGCGGTCAAGTGGTCCGGCAAGGTCGCGCGGAAGGCCTACAGCCTGGGCAAGACCAAGGGTGTGGCGTACCTGAAGAAGCAGGTCGCCGAGCTGTCCTCCTGGAGCCCGACCAAGTGGGTGTGGAAGACCATCCTGGGGCTGGGCAACGCCAGCACCATCTGGGACATCATCCAGTACATCATTCACCACACGTGATGATCACAGGTGATCGACTGTCCCCCGCTGCCCGGGCAGCGGGGGACAGTCCCCTTTTCAGCCGGCCCTTCTGCCCGGAAGGTGAAAGACCGTTGTCCGAGAACTCCGAAGCCGCGGAAACCACGGATGTCACGGAATCCGTGGAAGCCACCGCGGAAAAGCCGCCGCTGTACCGCTTCCTGCTCCACGCCCTCATGCTCACGGCGGGACTCGTGGGCGTCTGGTGCTTCACCACCTGGTGGTCCAGGGTCCTGGCGGGAATCGTGATCGTGGGCGGGCTCAACGCGTCCATAAATCTCGCGCACGCCGAGAGAAAGGCACATGAAGCCGGAATCGTCCGGAACACCCGGCGGCCGACTTCGCTGTTTCTCTATGCCGTGATCGTGGCTCTGGCCGCGCTCGTCGGCGCGATTTTCCGCTGACCCCCGGCGCATTGCCCGAAAAGGCAACTGCCCAAAGATCCGATACCGGGGAAAGACAGCGCGCGGAAGACTTCCGATTGCCCGACCGGACCCCTTCCGGTCACCCGGTCGCCGCCTGTGCGCGACCCCCCTGTCCGCAGGCGGCGGCCGGCTCGAACCGTCCCACTGAGGAGTCTTTCCTGTGACCAGCAAGCTGCGCATCGCCGCCGCCACCGTCACCGCGGCCCTCGCGCTGGGTGTCGCCGCCCCGATGGCCGACGCCGCCGAAGCCGCCCGTACCCCCGCTGTCGCCACCGTCGCCACCGTCCCGGCCCCGGCCGCCCTCACCTCCGCCCAGGCCGACGCCCTCACCGCCGCCCTCGTGGCCGCCCGTACCGACGCGGTGACCACCAGGGCCGCGAGCGGCGACCTGAACGACGTGGCGCAGTACATCACGGCGTACATCAAGAAGTACCTGGCCAAGGAGTACGCCAAGGCCAAGGCGGCCGCGAAGAAGGGCTACACCGCCTTCGTCAAGTGGGTCAAGTCCCTCAAGCCGGACAACCCGGTCCGCCTGGTGCTGGAGTTCGGCGGCAAGCCGCTGATCCAGATCGTCATCACGCTCCTCAAGAAGTAACACCGCCGCACCCCTCCCTCGCCGCGTCGGCCGGGCCCGGGCCTCAACGCTCCGGTCCGGCCGACGTGTTCGGGCTTGCGTGCTCCGGGCGGACGCGTTCGGGCCGACGTGTTCCGGGCGGAGGGGGAACGGTTTCAGCCAGCACCGCCCGCCGCGGAGACAGGCCACGTAGTAGTGAGTCATGAGTGAGAACCGGAGCAAGAAGCCGAACCCCGTGGGGGAAGGGGCGGCGGGCGCCCGCCCCGGGGGGAGCCGTCGTATCTGCCCGGGCCCCGAGACGCTGTGCGGCTCGGTCCGGGAGCACCTCGCGATCTACGCGGCGACCTGGTCGACCACCCGGCTCATCCGCAGGGACATCGGCCTGTCCGGCGTCCGGGGTCTGCAGGACCTCGTCGACATCGTCGCGCTGAAGCGGGGCAAGCCGATCACCCTGACCGAGGCCCCGCTGCCGCCTGAGGTCTCCGGTTTCTGCGCGCGCGGCCGCGACCGGGACTACATCGTGGTCGACGCGACCGCGAGCGAACTCACCCGGCTGCACGCCAGTCTGCACGAGCTGTTCCACCTGTGGGAGGAGCATCCGGCGGACGAGAGCGCCCACGATCCGATGCCGCCCGAGGTCGTACGCCGGCTGCTGCCGGGGCTGAAACCGGACCCCGCCCTGAAGGTGCTGGCCCGCTCCAACTACCGGCGGGACCACGAGCGCCGCGCGGAGACGTTCGCCACCGTCATGCTCGAACGACACCTTGAGCTGCGGCGGCACCGGCGGGCGACGGAGTACGTCTCCTCGGCCCTGTCGCATCGGCGGACCGGTGTCTGAACACCTCTCCAACATCGTGTACTTGACGATCACCGGCGTGGCCCTGGTGATGGCCGTCTGGAAGGGCCTGGCGCTCCTGCGCGACGCCACCGCGGCCCTGGCCCTGACGGTGACGATGATCGCGTGCGGCTCGCTGGTGTACGCCATGGCGTCGCCGGTCGGCTACCGGACCATCGGCGAGATCACCGGCCGGCCGAGTTTCGCGACCCTGCCCGTCTACGTCGGCATCCTGGCGTGCTTCGCGATGGGGCACATCCTCACCCTGCTCTGGGATCCCCGCCCGCGCCGGACCCCCCGTGGCCTGCGGCGCGTGGTCACCCGCTGGACCCTGGTCTACGTCCTGGGCGCGAGCGTCATGATCACCACCTTCCTCCTCGCCGGCCTCTCCGGACCCGCCGACCCGCTGCGCTTCAACACGGCCTTCGCCCGGAACCCGATGATCCTGCTGTTCCTGACGGCCTTTCTGGCGACGCTGACCAGCGGCACGCTGAACACCTGGCGCAAGTGCCGGCAGATGACCCTGGACGACCCGCGCATCCAGCACTCGGTGGACGCCTTCGCCGCGGCCATGCTGGCGGTCTTCGGTTACGTGGTCTGCTCGGCCCCCGCGATCGCCTTCGCCGCCCTGGGGAACCACAGCCTCGACACCCTGGGGGTGTTCGGGTCCACGTGCGGTGTCGTCGGGACGCTCATCCTCTACTACGGCCTCACCGGCGCGGCCAGCGCGGCCTGGTGGCGGGAACGCCGTGACTTCAGGTCCCTGCAGCCGCTGTGGGACCTGGTCGTCTCCCGCGTCGACCAGGATCTCGCCTTCAGCGTCGAGGCGGCCCGTGGCGGGCGGCTCACCGTGAACGTGACCTTCCAGCTCCACCGGCGGGTGATCGAGATCCTGGACGGCATCCGTACGCTCCGGCCGTGGGTCGACCCGGCCCCGATGGAGGCCGTCCGGCTGCTGCACGACGGGCACGGCGCCGGGGCGGGCGGCTGGGCGCCCTTGGGGCCCGAGGATCTGGACGCCGCCGCGACCGCCGCGTCGTTGCGCGACGCGGTGGACCGGCTCCGGGAGGCGCGGCAGGAGCACGGCGGGGTGCCCCGGTCCCGGCCCCCGGCCGGGCCGCCGGTGCGCCTGCCCGGCGACGACACCCCGGCGGCGGACGAGCGCGCCCGGCTGCTGCGGGTCTCCCGGGCCCTGTCCCATCCGGTCGTCGGCGCCGCGCTGCGCGCGGTGGCGGAGATGGACCGCCGGGCGCCGAGCGGTTCGCGGGGCGAGGGGTAGGCGTGCGGGCGACGGCTAGGCGTGCGGCGCGACGGTTAGGCGTGCGGGGCGACGGTTGAGGTGCGGCGCGGGGCCGGTGTCCCGGGGCGTACGTTCCGGGTCCGGGCTGCCCCGCGCCGCGCCGACCGTTAGGGTGCGCCACATCAGTCGACGGCGAGAAGGCCGGTGAGTGGGCCGGGCCCGCGGGCCCGCTCCGGGGGGATCGAGTGCGACGAGCGATCGTGATGGGTGGAAGCTTCGCCGGGCTGCTGGCGGCGCGCGTACTGGCGGACCACGCGGATGAGGTGGTCGTCCTGGAACCCGACGGCGGATCGGGGCGGGGCGCCCCGCACCGGCACCAGCTGCACGCCCTGCTGTCCATGGGGTACGTGCGGCTGAACCGCCTGTTTCCCGGCCTGGGTGAGCAACTGATCGCCGGCGGGGCCCGGTTGGGCACGGGTCCGGAGGTCCAGTACTACGTCGACGGGGTGCTCAAGGCCTGCGTGCCCGACAACCAACTGATCGGCGCGACAAGGCCGTTCCTCGAAGACCACGTACGCCGTCACGTTCTGGCGCTGCACAACGTGCGGGTGGTGCGCGCGCAGGCCCGGGACCTGATGTTCTCCGGTGCGCGGGTGTGCGGGGTGCGGTTCTCGCCAGCCGAGGACACGGCTGGGGACACGGCTGGGGACGCGACCGGGGACGCCGCCGGGGACCCGCCTCGGGACACCGCGCTCGCGGAGCTGGACGCCGATCTGGTCGTGGACGCCATGGGCCGCTCCAGCCGGCTCGGCTCCTGGCTGCGGGCGCACGGCTGGGAGTCCGCGCCGCTGGACCGCATGCGGGTCGATCTGGGGTACGCCACCGCCTCGTTCCACCGGGGGGACGAACTCCCCGGCACCGTCGTCGCGCACGCCTCTCCGGGTCCGGCCACCGGTTACCGGGCGGAGCTGAGCGAGCCCGGCGCCCTGGTGGCGGTCGAGGGGGACCGGTGGTCGGTGGTGATGGTCGGCTACGACGACTACCGGCCGGGCCCGGACCCCGAGGAGTTCCTGCGCCGGATGCGCCGGTGTGTCACTCCGCTGCGGGTGGTGGCCGACCGGTGCCGGCTGGACGGCGAGATCAAGACCTTTCACTTCCGCGAGAGTGTGCGGCGCGACTTCACGCGGCTCGGCCGCTTTCCCGGCGGGCTGGTCTCGCTGGGCGACGCCGTCGCCTCGGTGAACCCGGCCTACGGCCAGGGGCTCACGCTCGCCACGCTGGGGGCCTCCGCGCTGGCGGCCCAGCTGCGCTCGGGTGCCTCGCCTCGGGAACCGGCGTGGGAGTACTTCCGGCGGCTCGGTGTGATCGTGGACGCCGCCTGGCAGACGTCGACCACCGCCGATCTGGCCCAGCCCCATGTGACCGGCCCCTATCCCCCGGGCTACCGCCTGATCCGGTGGGCCGGGGACAAGGTGGTCGAGGCGTCCGTCATCGACCCCGTCGTGAACCGGGAGTTCATGGCCGTGGTGAACATGCGGAAGCATCCGCGCGCCCTCACGAGCCCGCGTGTGCTGCTGCGGACGGCACGCGTCCTGACGCGCCGGTGAACTACGGTTCCCCCGCGCCGAGTTACGGAGCCCCGCACACGCCGAGCGGCGGGGCCGGACTCAGTCCTCCTCCGGCCCGTCGGAGCGGACGAGGCCCAGCAGGTCCTGGATGAGCGGCATGATCCGGCGGCGGGACTTCACCGGCAACGCGGTGATGGTGTCGGTGAGTTCGCGCATCTCCGGGTCCTCCACGGGCGGCTCCGGCTGGCTGAGGGCCGTTTCGAGCGCGGCGCGCAGTTCATGGCCGAGCCGGGTCGAGGCGCCGTGGAAATCGCCGCTGCGCAGGGCGAGTTGATGGATTCCCTTGCCCTTGAGCAGCGCCAGGTGGGTCAGCGACTCGCGCACCGGCTTCAACGCCCGGTGCAGCGCCTGGCGTTCGGTGGCGGTGAAGAAGCCGGGCGGGACGTCGAAGAACCGCTCCAGACCCGCGAGCACCGTGAAGCCGGGCCTGCGCTCGCCGTTGAGCAGATAGCCCACCTGGCCGTGGGAGATGCCCGCCCCGGCCGCGATCTCGTCGAGGGTGAAGCGCTTGCCCCCGGGCTTCAGCCGGGTCTGCCGCAGGAAGACGAGCCGCTGCTGAAAGCGCTCCTCCAGGTTCTCGGGCCCCACCTCGGCGCCGTCGAGCAGCGCCCGGACCCGGTCGGCGGGAAGGCCGCTCTGGTACGAGAGGTCGTCCAGGTCGATGTCCTCGCGGCTCATGCGCAGCACGGAGAGCAGCTCGTCGATCTCCGCCATCATCGCCGCGAGTCCGTCCGCCTGCGATGCGTCAGCGGCGGCATGCATGGCAGGACCCTCTCGTGGTGCGCCGGCGGCGGGAGCGGCCACGTGCGCGCGGCCGTATCGAGATTAGCCGTTGCGGGAAAGTCTCGTCATCCACACCGGCCATGATGGTGGGGTGCGGGACACCGACACGCCTGTTTCTCAACAATCGTTGACAAGTTGAGGGTGGAGATCCCCCGTCCGTCTGGACCCCATGCCCGGCCGTGGCCGATATTCACCCCCGAGCCGCTCAAGATCCCCACAATTGTTGACAGTTCCGCGACGCACGTAGCAGCATCGCGGCGCCATGCAGCAGCTGCGTGGAGTGTGCCGGGCGTATCGCCGGCACGTCGTCGCCCCCGGCCCGCGCCGCCGTCCGGTCCCGCGCACGGGCTCGTGATCACTCCGACCCCATCAGAGGTGAGGCAATGTCAGGGCCCGTCCTGCTCCTCGGCGCCGGCTCAGCGGCGGCCGGCGCGGAGTTCCAGCTCGCGCGGATCGCCGCCGCCTGTCCGGTGGTGCTGGTCGACGCCACCGCGCCGGGCTGGGCCAGACCGTATCTGGCGAAGCACCTCGTGGCCGACCTCACCGACCATGTGGCCACCCTCAAGGCGGTCAAGGAGCACGCCGCCCGCTACGAGGTGCGCGGGGTGCTCGCGTACAGCCCCGAGCATCTGGTCACCGCGGCACACACCGCCGCGCGCCTGGGGCTTCCCGCCCCCTCCGTCGCCTCGCTGGTGGCGCTGCGCGACACGGTCCAGCTGCGCAGGCTGCTGGCCCGGCACCGGGTTCCGCAGCCGCGCTGGGCCGAGGCGATGGACGCGGAGGCGGCCGTGGCCCACGCGGACGTCATCGGCTATCCCGTGCTCGTACGGCCCCGGTCCGGCGGACGGACGGGGCCGGTGGCGGCCCGCGACGCCGGGGAAGTGCGCGCCGCCGTCGAGCGCCTGGGCCGCGATGTGCCGGCCGCGGCGAACCCCCATGGTTCGGTGGTGGTCGAGGAGTACTTGGAGGGCCTCCACCTCTCGGCGGAGACCGTCGTCCTGCCTGACGGCGAGGCCCACGTCGTCGCCGTCGCGCGCACCTCTTTCGGGCCGATGCCCGGCCGGCAGCCCCTGCGGCACTCCGTCCACGCCCACGACGGCCTGCTGCACAACCCGGTCCTGCGCAACACCGTCGGGCGGGCCGTGGACGCCGTCGGGGTCCAGCCCGGAGTACTCCACATCAGCGTGACGTCGACACCGCGCGGACCCCGCGTGACCGGCGTCCAGGCCCAGCCGGCCGACGACCTCATCCCCCTGCTGGTCCGGCGGGCCACCGGGATCGACCTGCCGAGGATCGCCGCGCACCTGGCAATCGGCAGGACCCCGGACCTCGCTCCCGTCCGGCAGCGTGCGGCGGCCGTGCACTTCGCCTACGCCCCCGTCTCCGGACGCGTCGAACGCCTCACGGTGTCGCCCCGGGCGTCCCGCCAACCCTCGCTGGAAGAGCTGAAGTTGCTCCAGGAGGAGGGCAACCGGGTCGAGTCGGTGGCCAGGGCGACGGCGGACGACCGGCTCGCCCACTGGGTCGTGCTGGGCAGCGACGCCTCCGACTGCCACAGCACGCTGGACGAGGTGTCCCGGCTCTTCAGCCCCGAGATCGTCGCGCCGTCGGCCGTCGTCACGTGAGGAACGCCGACCCCGCCGGAGCACGGTCCGGCGACCGCGCGAAGGTGCCGCCCGCGCCCGGGGACCCCGCCGCCATCGGTTCGCTCACCTCACGGGAGTGCGAGGTGCTGCTGGCGCTGTCCACGGCGGCGCCGAACCGTCTCATCGGCCGCCGCCTCGGCATCGCGGAACGTACCGTCAAGGCGCATCTGACCAGCATCATGGCCAAGATCCACGTACGGTCCCGCACCGAGGCGGCGCTGTTCGCCTACGCCCACCACCGGCGCATCGCCCGGTCAGCGGCCGCGCAGCAGCAGACGGAGGGCGGCCGGGCGTGACGGTGCGGCGGAGCCGTCCAGCACCCCGGCGCCGCGCGCCGACACGGCCTCGGCGGTGAGCAGTTCGACCTCGACCAGCGTGCTCAGCAGCCGCCGGTGCGGGGCCGGAGCCAGCCCCGGCAGCTCGCGGGCCGCCTCCAACGACCGCCGGGACAGCGCGACTTCATGGTCCACCAGGGCGCGCACGGCGGCCGGGTCGCCGCCTGCCGCGAGCGCGTCCCGGGTGAGGGAGAAGCGGGCCAGCGTGTCCGCCGGGATGCCGGTACGGCCCTCGCGCAGGTCCTCGGCGACGTCGTTGACGAAGTCGAGGCGCTGGGCGCCCTCGATGAAGGTGCGGCAGCCCGCGCGGAAGGAGCCGTCGTCGTCCCGGGGTCCCAGCAGGGTGCCGATGAGCATGAAGGCGGGGAGGGAGTAGGCGTCGACGTAGGCCTGGTAGTCGGCCTCGGCGGCGAAGCCGGAGAAGCTCAACTCGGCCTGCGCGGTGGCCAGATAGGCGTCCACGGTCTCCCGCATCCTGGGGTGCGCGGCGACGGTGTGCACCAGGGTGCGGATCAGGGGGTCGTCGCTCTCGCCGGTGGCCAGCGCCTTGCGCACCCGCTCCTCCCAGACCTCCCAGGCCCGCTGCCGCTCGGGCAGGGGGCCGGTGTCCAGGAGGGTGTCGCCGTGTTCCATCACGGCCGTGGCGGCCAGGACGTACGGCAGGACCGGCCGTGGCAGCAGCCACCGCGCGGCCAGGTAGGCGGTGGAGCGGGAGCGCTTCACCGCCTCCCGCTGTACGCCGTAGTCCTCACGTAATCCCGCGTCCCGGATGTCCGCCGCGTCCAAGCTCTTCGACCATGCGCTCATCGGCCCGATCGTAGAGCGCTGGCCGAGTCGGTGTCGTCCATGAAGCCCAGCATCCGGGCGTTGAGCAGGTCGGGGTGGTCGATCTGCGGTCCGTGGCCGGTGCCGGCGATGATCTCGGCGCGGGCGCCGGGGATCAGCCGGGGCACCCGCTCCAGCTGCCGCCGCGGATGCACGAGCAGGCTGCGCTTGCCCATGACCAGGTAGAACGGCGTGCGGATCGAGCCCAGTTCCCCGTCCGTCAGCGGCAGCGGGGCCGGGCGGCGCATCCGGAAGGCCCGCGCGCGCAGTTGAGCCATCGCGCGCAGCTCGGGCACGACCAGCACCGGCTGCTCCAGCCAGGCGGCGAGCCGGGGGCGCAGCGCCTTGGGGGCGAAGGTCGCGAAGAGGCCGGCGAAGATCCACACGAAGAAGCGCAGGCCCACCTTCTCCAGGCCGCCCGGGTCGAGCGCGACGACGGAGGCGAGCCGGCCGGGGCGCAGGTGCGCCTGGTTGATGGCCAGCCAGCCGCCGTAGGAGGAGCCGACCAGGTGGACCCGGTCGAGCCCGAGCCCCTCCAGCGCCTCGTCCAGCCACTGGGCGGCCCGCTCCGGCTGCCACATGTGCTCGCGCTGGACGCTGCGGCCCGCGTCGCCGGGGGTGTCGAGGGCGTACACCGGCCGCCCGGTGCTGAGCGCCCTGGTGTTGGGGTACCACTGCGCGGCACACGCGCCCGCGCCGTGGATCAGCACGACCGGCGTACGGGACGCGGCGTCGGGGTCATCGGGGCCGTACCGGTAGACGTGCGTGGTGCCGAAGCTCGTCTCGACGTCCGTCTCGGAGCGGGCCGGCGCGCCCAGGGCGTAGAGCGCGTCGCAGGCGGCGAAGTACCTCTCCCGCAGGGTGTCGTTCACGTAGTGGCCCAGGTCGCGGCGGGGGCGGGTGGCGTGCTCGGGCATGAAGGCACCTCCGGGGAGAACCGGTTTTCGTAATACGACCGTACCACGATGGTGATACGGCGGTACCATGAAAAAATCCGGGACCGACGGACCCGGACCGACCGCTGAACCCGAGCCCGAGACCCCCCACCGACGGAGACGCGACCATGCCGAAGCGGGTAGACCACGAGGAGCGGCGGACCCAGATCGCCGAGGCGCTCGTCCGGGTGGCCGGGCGGCGCGGGCTGCACGCGGTCGGGATGCGCGACGTGGCGGCCGAGGCGGGCATCTCGCTCCGGCTGGTGCAGTACTACTTCCAGACCAAGGAGAAGCTGCTCCTCTACGGGCTCCGGCACCTGACCGACCGCTTCACCGCGCGGGTGGGGACGCGCCTCGCCGCCGTCGGCGAGCGGCCGGGCCCGCGCGCGACCGTCGAGGCCATCCTGCTGTCGTCGCTGCCGGCCGACGAGGAGAGCCGCGTCTTCCATCTGCTCTACACCTCGTACGCGATCCTGTCGGTGACCGACGAGGCGCTGGCCGCGCAGCCGTTCATCGACAGCCCGGACGCCGCCGAGGACGCCCTGACCGGCCTGCTGCGCCAGGCGCAGGACGACGGCCTCGCGGACCCCGCGACGGACGCGCGTACGGAGGCGGTCGGGCTGCTCGCCATGGCGGCGGGCCTGGGCACCGCCGTCCTCGTGGGCCAGCGGGGCCCGGAATCGGCGGCCGGGGTGCTGCGCCACCACCTGGACCGGATCTTCACTGCCCCGGCGAAGTCCGAGGCCGGCGGCGGAAAGCGGCCGCCCGAGCGCGGAGCGGCCGCACCCGCGCGCTGACAACCGCCGCCATCACAAAGGGAGTCCCATGTTCCGAGTGCCCCTCTCGGGGGCACAACCTCTTCATGCTCCATGGGATCGACGTCAGCGCCTACCAGTCCTCGTCGTACGACACCGACGGGCTCTCCTTCGTCTTCATCAAGGCGACGGAAGGCCGGTCGTACGTCAACTCCAGACTCGCGGCCCAGACGAAGACCGCGCGGGACGCCGGTCTGGTCGTGGGCTTCTATCACTTCCTGTGGCCCGGCAATCTCACCGAGCAGGCCGAGTACTTCGTCTCGAAGGCGCCGGACAAACCCGGGGACATCCTGGCCGTCGACTGGGAGACCACCGGCGACGGCACCCACGCGAGCAACGCGGAGAAGGACTCCTTCATCCGCAAGCTGAAGCAACTGCGCCCGAAGAACCGGGTCGTGCTGTACACGAACCGCGACTACTGGCTGAACGTGGACACGACCTCGTACGCCGGTGACGGCCTGTGGATCGCGGACTACGTGGGCGCGGGCAAGCCGCGCATCCAGGCCAAGTGGCGCTTCCACCAGTACACCAGCGAGCCGCTCGACAAGGACGTGGCCGACTTCTCCAGCAAGGCCGCCCTGGTGGCGTGGGCCCACCTCAGCAGCTGAGGGGCCCTCGGTGCGGCACCGGGCGGCCCTGCCGGATCACGGTGCCGCTCAGCCCCTGAACTCCGCCGGGCGCTCCGGGGAGGCCGCCGCCAGGGCCGCGCGGACCGCGTCGACGCCCTCGCGCAGGCCGTAGACCGGGGTGGCGGGCTGCTGGCGCCAGGAGTCGTCGATGCCACCCGCGTCGACCGTGTCGAAGCCGAGTTCGTCGATGAGCGCGCGGACCTTCGCCTTGGCGGCCTCGTCGTCGCCGGCGACCGGGAGGGCCAGCCGGTCCGGGTCACCGGCGGGGCGGGGCCGGTCCAGGATGTCCTGGGCGTAGGTGCCGTTGAACGCCTTGACGACGGGGTGCCCGAGATGGCGCTCGGTCCAGCGGCTCTCGGTGACGCCCTCGTCCTCGATGCCCGCGATCCGGCCGTCGCGCTCACGCGGGTAGTAGTTGTTGGTGTCGATCACGGCGGCCCCCTCGGCGGCGCCGTCGAGCAGCCCCGAGGGCAGGTCCGGGACCGCCTTCAGCGGGACGGTGACCACGACGACCTCGGCGCCGTCCGCCGCCTCCTCGGCCCGTACGGGTGTCGCGCCGGTCTCCTCGGCCAGCGCCTTGAGCGTCTCGGGGCCGCGCGAGTTGGCCACGGAGACGTCGTGGCCGAGGGCGGTGAGCCGCCGGGTGAGGTTGCCGCCGATGTTGCCCGCGCCGATGATGCCGATCTTCATGAAAACCTCTCAGGGTTCATGCATGTGCATTCTTCTGCCGTGGGCGACAACCGTGGAGCGGGGCGGGCTATTCCGGCCCGTACGGCGAACAGGTGACGGCCATCGGGCGCGGGGTCCGGACGCGAAACCGGGCGCGAAACCGGGCGCGGACCCGGACCCGGAGAAGGGCGCGAAAAAGGGGCGCCCGCCGGGGCGCCCCTTCCCGCACACGCGTCACTTGGCCAGGTAGGCCCAGAACTCGTCGAACGACAGGACCTTGTCGCCGTTGAGGTCGCGGGTCTTGATGATGGCCGCCGCCACCGTCTCGGTCACGTTCCAGTCGCCCTCCTGGGCGAGCGCGGACTTGAACTCCGTCGCGGTGATGAACCCGTCACCGTCCGCGTCGATCCGCTGGAACTGCTTGCGTGCTTCCTCGATGTCGGCCACCGATCCGCCCCTTTTTCCTCGTGTGTGCGCTGCCGTACCGGCATACTGACGCTGGTCAGATTAACCGTCCGTACGCGCCCGCAGTGCGGCGACCACCCACCCGAAGTCCTCTTCGTGGTCGAAGACGGGCGTTCCCTTGAGGACGCCGAGCAGCCTGCGGTAGCGCGCGAGCCGGGGGTTGTGCGAGGCGAGCATCCGCTCCAGCACCTTGCCCCGGTCGGTGTCGCCGAGCAGCTCGCGCAGGACGGATTCCGCCTCGGGGGACGCCGGGTCGATGCCCTTCTCCCGTGCGTCGCGCGCGAGTTGGACCAGTCGCCGGGCGAACCACATGGACGCCCCGGGCGGTGTGCCCTGTCCCCGGTCGGCCGCGTTGAACTCCGCCGCGCGCCGCATCTGCCCCCGGAACTCCGGGTCCTGGACCAGTTCCGCCAACTCGACCCAGGCGTCCACCTGTTCGGGGGTGGGGTCGTCCGGCAGGCTCAGCGCGCTGTCCCGCATCCGGGTGCGGATCTCCGGGTCCGCCGTGTCGAGTCCGTGGAACATCTCCTCCACGAACTCCTCCATGATCCGCCGCCGTTCGGCCGCCGACAGCCGGGCCAGTTTGTTCATCAGGGTCGTCTCCTCCGCGCTCGAACCACGTCTCGCCACCGACGACAGCACCGCGCGGGTCACCTTCAGCGAGCCGATCTGCGCGTCCAGCGCCACCACATGGGCGGCGGCGACCTCGGCCACCGTCCGCTCCCCGGCCAGCACCTGACGTACGTCGGTGAGGCCGAGGCCCAGTTCGCGCAGGGTGCGGATCAGTTCGAGGCGGGCCACCGAGGCGGCGTCGTAGAGCCGGTAGCCGCCGGCGGAGCGGGTCAGGGGAGGGAGGGCGCCCTCGTCGGACCAGTAGCGGATGGTGCGGACCGTCAGACCGGTGGCCCGGGCCAGATCGCCGATGGTGAGAAGGCCTGTGCCGTCGTCGTTCACGGAGCCGAGTCTGCGGCCTCCACCCGCTGGAGACTCAACCCGGCTTTCCCGGGGAACCCGGGGGCGGCCCCGCCGTCATGGCGGCGAAGCGCTGCGACACGATGGGGAGATGACGAATCGCGGTGTGCGCTGGCTGGCGGAGTCCGAGTGGCAGTACGGCGTCACCTTCGCCCGTGGGATCACGCCGGACGAGCTGGCCGTCCGGCTCGGTGCCGCACCGGACGGCGCGCGGCCGCCGGCGACCGCCCGGGAAGCGGTCGGGCTCCTCACCGACGCGGACAGCGGTGTCGTACGCCTGGGCGAGGCCCAGGGCTGGGCGTTCGCCGCCGAGTACGGGGAGGCCGCCGGGACCAGGCACGACGTCCTCAGGAGGGTGTCGCGCGACGGTGTCGAGGCGGTGAACCTCGACCCCCAGGCGTTCCACCCGCCGCCCCTCTTCTCGTACGCCGCCGACGGTGAGTTGCTGTGCTCGTTCGGCCTGGGCGAGGAGCGGAGGCGCTGGGGTTCGCGGCCGGATCTTCTCCAGGGGGATCTGGAGGCGGCGGGCGTCCTTCTCCCCTCGGGGGGTCACCTTGAGGTGAGCGGTGCGCGGTACGGCCTGCGGATCGCCATGTCGCTGGGCGTGATCGAGAAGCGCTTCGGTCTCTCCCTGCCGCGCGATCTGCTGGAGGACGGCAGGCTGCCGCTGGCCGTGGTCGGCGGCAGGCCTTCCCTCGACGGGCTCACCGGCGTCCGGTGACGGTTCAGCGGTCCGCGAGCCGCATCTCGAACCAGGTCGTCTTGCCGCGCGGGAGCAGGTCCACGCCCCAGCGGTCGGAGAGCTTGTCGACCAGGAACAGCCCCCGGCCGCTGATGTCCATCTCGCGCACCGGCAGCAGACAGGGCAGGCCGCGCGAGGGATCGCGCACCTCGACGCGGATCGAGCCGCGCCGACGGCGCATCCGGAGTCCGAAGACGCGGGCGCCGGTGTGCCGTACGGCGTTGCCCACGAGTTCGGAGACGAGTAAGACCGTGTCCTCGGTCATCTTGGGGCTCAGTCCCCACTGCCGCAGCACGACCACCTGGACGAGCCGGCGCGCGGTGGCGGCGGACTCGGGACGGGACGGCAGCCGGACCTCCGCCTCGACCGGATTGCCGAACAGCTCCAGCGCCTTGAGCGCCCGTTCGTCCTCGACCGCGGGCGACCAGCGCGCCGCGGCCGCACGGCTGTGTCCCCGCGGCTGTTCGATGCCCTCCAGCCCCGCCATGCCCCCATGATGGCCGCCATCGGGCGCCTCCGGGGGCGTTCCGGTGGAATACGCCCCCTGTACGCCCCTGTCGTGCTCCATGCGCTCGGCATATGCCAATGGCACGACAGGTTGCACAGAGGCCCCTCCGACCTGCGGAGAAGGCTCGGTTCCCGGCAAGCGAAGGGCTCCCCTCGGCGAGGCAGGCTTAAGGTGGAGTTAAGGCTCCCATAAACCGGTCCACCGAGGGGCCCGAATCAGACGACACGTCAATTGCAAGGGCCATCGGGGCACTTGATCCGGAAATTCGGCCCTGCCGGAGCCCCTGCCGGAGCCCCTGCCGGAGGCCCCACCGCAGTCCCCGCCGGAGACCTCGCCGACGCGTTCACCCGACGGTCAGAGGAACGTGGCCTTGCCCGGCCCCTCCTCCACGAAGCTGCGCATCCCCCGCTCGCGGTCCTCGGTGGCGAACAGCCCGGCGAACCAGTTCCGTTCCACCGCGAGCCCGGTGTCGAGGTCGGTCTCCAGGCCGGTGTCGATCGACTCCTTGGCCGCGCGCAGCGCGACGGCGGGGCCCCGGGCGAGCCGGGCGGCCCAGGCGTGGGCCTGCTCGTAGACCTCGGCGGCGGGGACGACCCGGTCCACCAGGCCGAGCGCGAGGGCCTCGTCCGCCTTCACCATGCGGCCGGTGAAGATGAGGTCCTTCGCCTTGGACGGGCCGATCAGCCGGGGCAGCCGCTGGGTGCCGCCCGCGCCCGGGACGAGGCCGAGCAGGATCTCGGGCTGGCCGAGCTTGGCGTCGTCGGCGGCGATGCGGTAGTCGGCGCACAGGGCCAGCTCGCAGCCGCCGCCGAGCGCGTACCCGGTGACGGCGGCGACGACGGGCTTGGGGATGCGGGCGACGGCGGTGAAGGCGTCCTGGAGGGCACGGGCCCGCTGGACCATGCCCAGATGGTCGATGTCCTGCATCTCCTTGATGTCCGCGCCCGCCGCGAACACCCGCTCCCCGCCGTAGATCACCACGGCGCGCACGTCGTCGCGGCGCGTGGCCTCCTCGGCGAGTTCCTTCAGCCGGTCCTGGGTGGCGATGTCCAGCGCGTTCATCGGCGGCCGGTCGAGCCGCAGCGTGCCGACGCCCTCGGAGACTTCGAGATTCACGGTCATGCGCAGCAGGTTAACGCCCGCTAACGACAGCGGGCCCGGTGCCGTGTGTCACAGCGCCGGGCCCCTTGTCGCGAGGTCCTACTTCTTCCAGTCCGCCCAGCTCATGTTCCAGCCGTTGAGGCCGTTGTCCGGGGAGACCGTGCGGTCGTGGGAGTGCTTGACGACGACCACGTCACCGACCATGGAGTGGTTGAAGAACCACGCCGCCGGGACGCCCTTGTCGTAACCGCCCTTGACGTCGCGCAGGCCGACGCAGCCGTGGCTGGCGTTGTAGTTGCCGAACGCGCCGCCGCCCCAGTAGTTGCCGTGGATGAAGGTGCCGGAGTCGGTGAGCCGGATGGCGTGCGGCACGTCCTTGATGTCGTACTCGCCGCCGTAGCCCACGGTCTCGCCGTTCATGCGGGTCACGCTGAGCTTCTCGGTCATGACCATCTGGCCGTTCCAGGTGTCGTACCCGGGCTTGCCGGTGGTGACCGGGAGGGTGCGTACGGTCTTGCCGCCCTGGGTGACCTTCATGGTGTGCTTGCTCGCGTCCACGTACGAGACCTGGTTGCGGCCTATCGTGAACTTCACCGTCTTGTGCTGCTTGCCGTAGACCCCGTCGCGGCCCTCGACGCCGTCCAGGTCGAGGTCGACGGTGACCTTGGTGCCGGACTTCCAGTACTTCTCGGGGCGGAAGTCGATGCGGTCGTTGCCGAACCAGTGGCCCTCGACGTCGACGGCCGGCTCGGTCTTGATCCGTATGGCCTTCTCGACGGCCGCCGGGTCGGTGATGCCCCGGGTGAAGCGCACGGAGAACGGCATCCCGACGCCGACCGTGGAGCCGTCCTCGGGGGTGAAGTAGCCGACGAAGGTGTTCTTCGGCGTCAGTGTGGTGAAGGAGGAGTCCTCGGCGGCCTCGCGGCCCCGGGAGTCCTCGGCGACCGCGTGCACCGTGTACCTGGTGCTCGCGGACAGATGGGCCGACGGGGTCCAGGTGGCTCCCCCGTCGGACATCTTGCCGTCGATCTCGGTGCCCTTGGTGTCCTTGACGACGACCTTGGTCAGCCGCCCCTTGGCCACCTTCACCTTCAGGGCCCCGCTGGTGTTCACACTCTTCGCCCCGGACTTGGGCGAGATGCTGACGGCCGCGGCCGACTGCTTGTCCTGCTGGGCGGCCGATCCGCCGCCCTTTCCGTCCTTGGACCCGCTCCCGGCGTCCCCTCCGCCGCCGCACGCGGCGAGCGACAGCACCAGCGCGCCCGCCATCAGCGCGAGTCCTCCACGACCTTTGCGCCGGCTCCCCGCCGAAGCCCCCGATATCGGCCGCACGTTCAAGTCGGTCTCCCCTCCGTGGCCTGGCTCGAACAGGCCCGCACACCCCGGCGCGTCCCGCGCACACTGGGATGTTAGCCGCCGGGTTCCGGCCCGGACGCCCGCCCCGTGTCACCGTTCCGTCGCAACTTGAATCACTGCCCCCTCACCGGAACCCCGCAGCTCACACGGTCACTTGAGCACGCTGCCCGCCTTCCACCGGTTCCATGCCATGTTCCACCCTCCGAGCCCGTTGTCCGGGGCGACGGTTTTGTCCTTGCTGTGGACGATCTCGATGACGTCGCCGACGAGACTGCGGTCGAAGAACCAGCCGGCCGGGGTGTCCGCGCCGCCGCCCTTGACGTCCCGGAGGCCCACGCAGCCGTGGCTGACGTTGGTCTCGCCGGGGGCGTCCGGCGACCAGTAGTTGCCGTGCAGGAAGGTGCCGGAGTCGGTGAGCTTCATGGCGTGCGGCACGTCGGGGATGTCGTACTCGCCGCCGAAGCCGACGGTGCCGCCGTTCATGCGGGTCACCTCCAGCATGTCCATCACGACCATCTTGCCGTTGTAGGTGGGGGTCTTGGGGGCGCCCGCGGTGATCGGCACGGTGGCCAGCAGGGTGCCGTCGCGGCGGACCTGCATGGTGTGCGCGGCCGCGTCCACCTTGGAGACCTGGCTGCGGCCGACGGTGAAGGTGACGGTCTTGTGCTGGAGGCCGTAGACCCCGGGGGCGCCCTGGACGTCGCGCAGGCCGATGCCGACGGTGACCTCGGTGCCGGGCTTCCAGTACTTCTCGGGGCGGAAGTCCAGGCGGTTCTTGCCGAACCAGTGCGGGCGGATCTCGACGGGCGGTTTCGCGGTGACCCGCACCGCGCGCTCGACGGCGGCGCGGTCGGCGATCTCCCGGCTGAAGGAGAGGGAGACGATCATGCCGGTGCCGACCGTGGAGCGGTTCTCGGGGGTGACGTAGGCGATGAACCGCTCGTCGGGGACGTAGGTGGTGAAGGTGGTGTGCCGGGCCGAGCGGCGGCCCTCGCCGTCGACCGCCACCACGTCGAGCGTGTAGCGGGCGGCGAGCGCGAGCTGCTTGTCGTCGGGCTCCCAGCTGTGGCCGTCCGCGCTGATCCGCCCGGTGACCGGGGTGTCGCGGGCGTCCTGGGAGCGGGTGGCGGTGACCTTCTCCAGCCGCCCGTCGGGCACCCGTACGCGCAGCCGCCCGTCTGGGCGTACGCCGGTGCCGCCGTCGCGCGGGGTGACGCGAATGACGTCCTCGGGGGCCGGGGATCTCCCCGGCGGGCCGCCGATGCCCAGCGGTCCGGAGCCGTCGGCGGTGCAGCCGGCGGCCCCGGCCACCAGTCCCGCCCAGGTCAGTGCAGTGGCCAGTGCGGCCAGCGCGCGCCGCGCGCGTCCTCGTAGATACCTCACACCGGACATAACGACCAAGCCCGTCCCGGGGGCACGTGAGTGCGACGCCAGGGCTGGGCAGAACAGTGGGGAGGACGACAGGAAGGGTGCCCCGCCGGGGCCGGTGCGACCGGCTCCGGCGGGGCGTCCGCAGCCCGCTGTGGAGCCGTCGGGCGCAGTCGCACCGGGCGGCCTGCCGCGTCCCGGGGGGGGGCGCCCCGGGCCC